>CAYOYI010000001.1:0-18572 GCA_964408105.1 uncultured Chitinophagaceae bacterium
GACAAAGGACAGTGTGGAGCAATTCTCAGAGACTATGGTGTCGCGGACAAACTTCAGTTTAAGCAGGTCGATCCGTTTCTGCTGCTGGATATGCCTGATAAGAAATATCGTTTATCGGGAAAATGGGAAACATTCAAAGAAGAATTGGTTAAGGAATTCCCGGAAAGTGAAAAAGAGATTCATTGCTTCCTTGACAAGATACTTTCGATGAAGCACGATACGGTGATCATCCAGAGAATCTTGTATGGAAAAAGTAAAGTGGTGAGCGAACTGATGAAGAAAGATGTGACTTTGAAAAAGAAGCTCACCTTTCCTTATACTGTTATCAAATTATTAATTGACGGTGAAATTTCCGGTGACAGATTGTTCCGCAGGTATATTAAGAATGAGAAACTGTTGTCTGTTCTACACGCCTCCTGGCCTTATCTGGGTTTGCCGCCAAAGCAGATTTCCGGGGTGATGCAGGCGTTTTTGGTAGCAGGCCAGCATTACGAGCAAACATACTATCCGGTTGGAAGTTCACAGAAGGTGGCGGATGCCCTGGCGGATTCTATTAAAGAACATGGCGGGGAAATCTTTTTAAATAATGAAGTAAAAAAGATATTGGTTGAAAATGGAAAGGCAGTGGGGGTAGAACTTTCAGACGGGCAGCAAGTCAAATCCAAAATTGTTGTAAGCAATGCTCCGGCAAGATTTGTTTATGAAAAAATGGTTGACCCTAAGCATGTTCCTGGCGGATTCAGGCAAAAGCTGGGTCACATGCAGCCATCATTAGGTCCCTTCAAAGTGTTGCTTGGCCTTGATTATGATGTCTCGCAACACGGAATGGATCATCATGAATATTTATACTACGAATCTTATGATCATCAGGATAACTACAATAAAATGTCTGAAGCTTATCCTGCGGGGCTTAGCGTTTATTCTCCAACAAAATTAGATCCCAGCCTTGCGCCTCCCGGACATAGCACAGTTATCATGACTATCATGGTGAAATGGGACGCAAAAAGGGACTGGAAGGTAAACAAGGAAAAGATTGCTGATGAAATGATTGATAAAGTAGCGCAGCGGGTTTCGGGATTACGCGAGCACATCAAAGTGAAGAAAATCTTCACACCTGAAGATCTGAAAGCCTATTCACATGCAACTAACGGAGCTATGTACGGTTGGGCATGTAGCATTGATCAGGTTTTAATAAAAAGGCTCTCACAAAAGTCTCCAATAAAAAATTTATATCACGTAGGTCATTGGAGCGAACCGGGTCCTGGGGTTACCGTAGCAATCATATCAGGGTGGATACTTGGAAATTATTTAAAGAGGAAATACAACTTCAGTTCAAGCTGATCTTATCGTATCAGAGTCACGGTTCCCTTTTTGAGTTTAAGGTCTGAATTTTCCAGAGTTGCGGTTTTGATTTGATACACGTAAACATCGGGCTGTAATTCTTTACCCTGATGCTTTCCATCCCACTTATATGCAGGGTCGAATGATTCAAAAACCTTTTCACCCCAACGGTTGAATATTTTCATTTCAAAATAAACAAGAGCTTCAGTGCCAAAGATCAGCAGATCATCATTGTAGCCATCACCATTGGGCGTAAACACATTTGGTAATACTACTTCATGTTCTTCAACTACAAAAATTGTAACCGTATCTGATGAGGTGCATCCCGGCACACTTGAAACAATCACCTCATAAAGCGTTGTCGAGATCGGTGATGCATCAGGATCATCGCAAGGGTTGCAGCTCAAACCATCATCCGGAGTCCAGGTGGCTGTTAAATTATCAGAATAACCCTGAACTATATAACCCAATGGTGTAGACTTACCGGAAATGATGGTCGTTGATGGAACGGCATCAATCGTAAAATCATACTGATAAGAAAGACTCATTGCGCTTTCAGCAGTGCAGCCCGTGGCATCCGTCACCGTTACTGAATAATTTCCCGCGACCAGATTGTCAATGAAATCCGAACTCCCTGAATTCGACCATGTATATTGAATCGGTTGAGTGGCTCCCGATACAGAAACGCTGATGCTTCCATCACCGCCATTCATTGCACAGGTAGGATGGTTTAACCCGTAAGATATTCCTAACACATTGTTTTCAGCGATAGTGATACTTAATGATTCTGTACATGAATTTGCATCTGTCAACGTAATGGAGTACGCAGTGGGAGCAAGCCCCGTTCGATCCTCAAGCGAATTATTGTCGTTCCATAGAAATGAATAAGGTGGTTTTCCACCTGAGGTCGTCAAATCAATACTCCCATTACTCACGCCAATGCAGGCATCATTGTGAGATTCTGTTAAATCAATTGCTGAAGGTTCAGCTACTGTTGCAGTAATAGTTGAAGCGCATGAGTTATCCGTTACTGTAACCGTGTACGTTCCGGCAGGAACTCCAGTTAAGTTTTGGGAAGTTGCATTATTGCTCCATGAATAATTCAACGGAGGTTGTCCCCCAATAACACTCAATACAACAGCACCATCGCTTCCGCCAAAGCAATTGACATCGTCAACTGAAGTGGTGAGAGAGATAGACTGCGTAACATTTATGTCAGCGGTTCCAACTGCCGAGCAATTGTTCCCGTCAGTTCCGGTCACCGAATATGTTGTAGTGTTAAATGGTGTAACGGTAATGGAAGATCCAATTGCCGAATTGCTCCATGAATACAATAAGCCACCTAAAGCTGTTAGGGGCACATTCTGTCCACCACAGATATTGCTTGTTTGCGGTGAAATGCTGATAACAGGATTTGTATGGACAATTATGTTTGTTGTTGCTGTGCCTGAGCAATTGTTCCCGTCAAACACAGTTACTGAATAAGCTGATGTTGCTCCGGGGGTTGCAGTAATACTTGCTGTTGTTTCAGAAGTGCTCCAGGAAAAGGTTGTTCCGACATTTGAAGTCAGGGTAACATTTTCACCTTCGCAAATCTCAGGAGCGCTTGAAGAAATAGAGACAACAGGATTTGGATTGACTGTAACAGTAGCGGAAGCAGTTGAGCTGCAAGAGTTGCCATCGTAAATCGTAACAGAGTAGTTCGTTGTTGAAAGCGGACTTACGTTAATGCTTGTAGTAGTGGATGAATTACTCCATGCGTAGCTGTTGGCGACATTTGCATTAAGTGTCAAGGATGCTCCTTCGCAAATGGATGGATTGTTTGGAATGATAGCGGCAACAGGATTCGTGTTAACGGTTACTGTTGATGAAGCTGTTGCACTGCAAGAATTTCCATCTGTTACGGTTACTGTGTAAGTTGTGGTGGAAGAAGGAGTGATCGTAATATTTTGTGCAGAAGCCGAGTTGCTCCATGAGTATAATGTTCCACCGGATGCATTTAAAGTTGCGCTGTTGCCTTCGCAAATTGAAGCAGCAGAAGAATTGATTGAGGCAATTGGATTCGTGTTAACAGCAATTGTAGCTGATGCTATCGCGCTGCATAAGTTTCCGTCTGAAACTGTCACGCTGTAAGCCGTAGTAGAAGAAGGGGTAACGATGATATTTTGCGTGGAAGCCGAGTTGCTCCAGGCATAGGATGTCCCACCGGATGCATTTAGGGTTGCGCTATAGCCTTCACAGATAGAAGTAGCGGAAGAATTAATTGCAGCAATTGGATTCATATTTACGGTAACAGTGGTTGATGCAGTTGCGGTGCATGAATTTATATCCGTAACAGTAACTGAATAATTTGTGGTGGAAGCCGGGTTGACGGTAATGTTTTGAGAACCGGAGGAATTACTCCACGAGTAAGAAGTGCCTCCCCCGGCATTAAGCGTTGCGCTGGCACCCGCACAAACAGAAGTTGGAGGGGAAATTGTTGCGATTGGATTAGAATGAACGGTCACTGATGTTGCCGTTGTTCCAGTACATGTGCCTCCATCGCTAATAGTTACAGAGTAGGTGGTATTTGATGTTGGAGACACCGTAATGCTTTGTGATGTTGCGGAGTTGCTCCATGAATAAATCGTGCCGCCTCCGGCCGTTAAAGTGATGTTTCCTCCAGTACACACAGATGGAGATGAGGGCGTAATTGTCGCAACCAGATTTGCTCCGACATTCACGGTTCGAGAAACTGATGCTGAACAATTATTTGCGTTGGTGACAGTAACTGTGTAAGTGGTAGTTGAAGCCGGACTTACCGTGATGTTTTGTGTATTCGCGGAATTGCTCCAGGCGTAAGTTCCTCCACCTGATGCTGAAAGTGTAATGTTTTGTCCGGGACAAATGCTTGAGGTAGCAGGAGTAATCGTTGGAGTTGGCAGCGGATTCACAGTAACATTAACGTTCACCGATGGACTGTTACATCCGTTTACGGTGTAATAAAATGAGTATGCTCCCGCCACCGGTGGGTTGCGTGTTGGATTTTGTTGTGTTGAAGTCCAGCCACCGGGGCCGCTCCAATTGTAAGTTGCTCCTGCTACGTTTTGCCCAGTCAGTTGCAAAGTTTGATTGGCACAGACGGGCGTATTAGAAGAGATTGTTGGAGAAGGCAAACCGATTGTGGATGTGCCATTAAAGTCGAGTCGGAATGAAGAATTTGGTTCGTATGCCCATTGGTTGATCAATAAATAGTAGGTGCCGACAGCGAGGTTGGCAGCGCTCACCCAACCGTCACCGTTCACGTCTTCTGAGGCATCTAATGAGCTTGTTCGCATTCCAGTGTTTCCGGTGTTTGCAGCATAAGAGCAACGTATTGGATTTCCCAATGAGGAACAGCCTCCCGATACCGGACCATAAAGTGAGAAATCGTAGTCGGCAGTTGTTGGTGTAGGCGTAATTGTAAAACCCGTCTGACCTGCTTGCGTGACGTTGAGGATATACCAATTAGAATAATTTTCACTCAATGCACAGCCCGATATACAGGCGTCAGCTACCAATCCGGGTCCTTGGCTGTTTGCATTTATTGGCTGTAAATTATCACAAACATACTGAGCATTGGTGCAATCAGTGGTAAGGTTGGCTGATGGTCCCTGACCGGAGCAAGGAACGCAGGTGATGTTCGCTCTCCATCCGGCAGCGTTAACTGTTCCGTCAGAATAAAAGCGCACTGTTATGCATCCGCTGGGATCGGTTGAAGTAATAACGGGTGGTATTGTGGATCCACATCCACTCCACAAACGCGGGCTATTTTGTGTAGGCCCGTTTCCTATCATCAATGAATCATAACACAAACCAAAAATACCGGGCGGCTCGACATTGAATTGAGTAAAAGTTAATCTAATACATTGTCCTGGAGTGCTCGGACAGAATGTTCGGTAAATATTATTTATTGAATTGGAATAATTCCCGCCCGTTCCTCCGTTGTCAACATAAGTGCCACCACAACCGTTTACAGTACATGCCCCCAGGTAGGTGCTTTGTATTCCGGTTGTTGGATGCGGATAGGTTTGCGCATTGGTTGTCGCAAAAAGCAACACCATCGCACTTCCTAAAATGGCACAGTTCAATAAAGCGGTTCCTTTCATTATGGCTGTTCAACGGGGGTAGGCCTTTCTTTAACCGGAACTTAACGGTTATTTAATAATGAAAGATAAATCTACTTTAGCTTTTAATCAAGATAAAGTGTTAACGGGGGGGAACTTTTACAACCGATTTGGCGAAGGCGGATATACCATCATCAAGGATAAGCAAATAATTACCTGCAGCTAAGAATTGTGTTCGGATTTCAGAATAATTCACACCAGATGATTTAACGCCCAAATCCTGCTCCATTACCACCATACCTTTCATTCCAACAAGCTTCAAATTCACCGCTGCTTGTTTTTTCAGATAAAACTGAACCAAGAGTTTTTCTGCGAAAGGATTAGGATAGGCCCCTACCAAAACTATTTGTGGATCGTATTCTATTCCAACCGAAGAATTATCAACCGTGAATGGCGCAAGAGCTGCTTGTGCGATAAGTCCCGGTGCAGCATTTTGTGCTTCATTGAGGGTTCGTTGTCCATCGTTCACATACCATGATGATTCCACCGAGGCACTTGTGTCAATCTGGTCAATAGTGTTCACGAAATACCAGTCGGATTGAGCGCGGTCTTTAGTGATATCAATTACGAGATAACCGTGTGCGGTAAGATTAGCCCATTTTACATGAGGAAAAAGAAAAGCAGGATTGATTGGAATACCAACAACATCAGCGTTGGCAGTAGTAACACTGGTAACCACATACTCAACGCCTGCAGAATTCAATCCGGAAAGTTTTAGCTCGTTTGCCCAAGAGGTATGGATGTCACCGGTCAGCACCACAAAATTTCGGATGTTATTACTGAGAATGTTATTAAACAATTTCAATCGCTCTTGAGGATAACCGTCCCATTGGTCTTCATTAAAAGTAAGGGAACCAAATCCCAAAGGAGCCATCATCACTTGCTGCGCAACTACCTTCCACTGGGAAGTTGTGTCATTAAGCTTTCCAACAAGCCAGTTGTACTGGTCGTGACCCAAAATCGTCCGGTTGGAATCCTGATTGGCAGTGCCGTCTTGCTCGTCCCGGCCTTCCAATCGCGTATCGAGCACTAATAGATCAGCGAGGTTACCGTAATTGAATTTTCTGTAAAGCCGGAAGGAATCAACGGGAGAGTAGCGCACCGGCAGCCATTCAAAGTAGGCCTGTTTACCGTTTGCTTTCCTTACCAACCAATCACCTTCTGTTCCCGGTGTGTGGTTTTCAGCGCCACCGACCCATGAATTGTTCGCAGTCTCGTGATCGTCCCATGTTGTGATAAATGGATATTGCTGATGCACACCACGAAGCTGCGGATCAAGGCGATAATGTGAATATCGGACGCGATAGTCATCCAGGGTAACAATCTCATTTGGAGGTTCAGATTCCCTGCCTGAGAGGCTTCCAGGGAGCCCTCCAACCGCATATTCGTAGATGTAATCGCCCAAATGCAGAACGGCATCAATATCGTTGCGATAGGTAATGTGTTCATAGGCATTGAAATAGCCGTTTTCAAAATTTGAACACGACACGACAGCAAAGCGGATATGATCATTGTTACCTGCTGGTGCGGTTTTCGTTCTACCGATCAATGATTTTCTGCCTTCGTACTCAAATTGATAATAGTAATAGGTGGCAGGCTGTAATCCGGTTACATCAATTTTAATTGTGAAATCCTTTGTGTCGTCAGTTGAAGCCGTGCCGCTGTTAATGACATTATTGAACAAAGTATCCGCAGCCATTTTCCATGATACAGTTGCGGAAGTGTTTTCAACTGTTACGCGCGTCCAGATGATGACGGCATCAGCAAGCGGATCCCCCGAGGCGACACCGTGATAGAATGGCGCGAGCTTAGGATCAAGGTTGAGTCTTTTTAATGAGTTAGCTGGTGGTTGTGCGAAAGTGTTAATCAATAAGCAGGTTAGCAAAAGAATAGAGCTGGTTCTTTTATACATGTTCCAGGAATTAAAGTAGGTTATTAAAACAAATAGCCCTTTTTTAAAGGGCTATTTAAAGATATGACTTTGAAAAAATTAAAACCTTAGCTGATTACTTCTAAATCCGGGTAGAGCGGGCGCCATACTTCCTTTACCACCTCCAGGCTTCGTACGTAAACTGTAGTGCGCTCATCCAATTTGATCTTGTATTTAGGATCAAGCTTTTTTTGCTGGGTGTTGACCTTTGTCTTTGGCCTGCCCCTGTGCATGTTGTTTGTCTTGGTTCTCAACTTAACCTCCTTCGTTTTACAGCCCCAAAAAAATGGGGACATGGTTACTAAAAATCTACGCTTTCAATAACCGGCTTGCAACCTTTAATAGTTCAAAAAAAGGAACAGCCGGCCTTAATAAGGATGGCAAAGGTAATATTTATTTTCCTGATTTGAAAGGAAATAGTGTTAAATGCCTTGATTTTGAGACCTATACTTTAACTGTCTTTTTAGCAGTTTTGGGAAGGATTTCAGGAGAAATCTCGGTAGCCAAAATGTCATCTATAGTTTCCCTTCTTCTGATCAGGTAATCTGTCCCCTGGTAAACCATTACTTCTGCAGGACGGGGGCGGCTGTTGTAATTGCTGGACATAGTGATTCCATACGCGCCAGCATTCATAAAGCATAATACATCACCCTCCCGCACTTCGTTGATGCGCCTGTCCCAGGCGAAGGTATCTGTTTCGCATATATAACCGACCACAGTATAGATTCTTGGAGTACCTTCAGGGTTGCTGACATTCACGATGTGGTGGTAGCTGTCATAGAACATAGGCCTGATGAGGTGATTAAAACCGCTGTTTACGCCAACAAAAACCGTTGCAGTAGTTACTTTTATCACGTTTGCTTTTACCAGGAAATAGCCCGCTTCACTAACAAGAAATTTTCCCGGCTCAAACCACAATTCCAGATTCTTGCCGTATTCTTTGCAGAAATCATTAAAACGCTTCGTTAGCTTCTTGCCAAAGCCGTCAACATCAGTTTGGATATCGTTAGGCTTGTAAGCTATCTTAAATCCACTTCCGAAGTCAATAAACTCAAGGTCTTTGAAATGTTGTGCGGTTTCCAGCAGCATCTCGGCACCACGCAAGAACACCTCCACATCCAGAATGTCAGAGCCAGTGTGCATGTGCAGGCCATTCACACGGAGGTTGGTAGAAGCCACTATCCGCTCTACATGCCGCAATTGATAAATCGAGATTCCAAATTTTGAATCAATATGTCCAGTTGAAATTTTTGCATGGCCACCGGCCATGATGTGCGGGTTCAAGCGGATGCACACAGGTACGGTGTCGCCATAAATATGTCCGAATTGATCGAGTATGCTGATATTGTCAATGTTGATGTGCACTCCATATTCCACTGCTCTCTTGATCTCTTCAATTGAAACACTGTTAGGAGTATAAACAATGTCATGTGGCTCAAATCCCGCCTTTAACCCAATCTGAACTTCTTCAATCGAAACGGTATCAAGCCCTGCTCCGAAGCTTTTAAACACCTTGAGGATATTGGTATTGGTGAGCGCTTTACAGGCGTATTTGACTTTGAGGTTAGCGCCTTTGAATGCATTAATAAGTCTGTTATATTGCGACCTCATTTTATCGGTGTCATATACGTACACCGGAGTGCCGTACTTCTCCGCAATGCTTAAAGGGGATAAGCCACCGATCAGATACCGGTTATCATTTTCCATAATTGTTGGGCTGGGTTGAGAGACTTAGCTTATTCAGCTACTACTTCAAAATCTATTTCTACTTTAACGTCTTTGTGCAGGTCAACCAGGGCTTTGTAGGTGCCAAGCATCTTGATGTCTTCTTCGAGGATACTTATCTTCTTGCGGTCAATACCTACTCCGAATTGCTTCTTGAGAGCATCTGCAATTTGCAAAGTAGTAACACTTCCGAAAATTTTCCCCGAAGTACCCACCTTTGCTCCGACTTTGACCACAGTTTGTCTCAGTTGGTCGACAATATTCTGAAGCTGGCTGAGTAATTTATCTTCTCTTCTTTGAGCCTGCTTTTGCTTTTCAGCTGAAAGCTTTTTATTCCCTTCATTGGCCACGAGCGCCAATCCTTTTGGGATAAGGTAGTTGCGGGCAAATCCCGGCTTAACCTTTACAACCTGGTTCTGTGAGCCAAGTTTATCTACATCTTGTAACAAAACTACTTCCATGGCTCGATTATTTTAAGAGATCGGTAACGTAAGGAAGAAGGGCAAGATGGCGTGCGCGTTTCACTGCCGTAGATACCTTTCTCTGGAACTTCAATGAGTTCCCGGTGAGCCTGCGCGGCAATAATTTCCCTTGTTCGTTGACGAACTTCAGAAGAAATTCTGGGTCCTTGTAATCAATGTACCGAATGCCTGATTTCTTGAAACGGCAGTACTTTTTCTTGCGCATCCCGATTTTCGGAGATGTCAGAAATTTAATATCCTTTTGTCCAGTCTGTGGGTTCATAATTATTCCTCCGCTTTTTCAGTTTCCTCGACAGTTGCAACTGCTTCTTCGGTCTTGATCTTATCTCTTCCAATCAGCCCTTTGCGCTTTCTGTCATTATAATCCATCGCGAACTTATCCAGCTTAACAGTCAGAAACCTTAACACGCTTTCATCGCGTTTCAGGTTTAGCTCCAGGTCAGCTATTACACCTGTAGGCACATTATACTCTACGGTGTAGTAGTAACCTGTGTTTTTTCTGTTAATCGGATACGCAAGATTTCTGAGTCCCCAGGTTTCCTCATGTACGATTTTCGCCTGGTTTGACTTCAGGAACTTGGTGTAACCCTTGATGAGCTTGCTCACCTCGGAATCTGACTTTTCAGGAGTCAGTATAAGGGTTGTTTCATATTGTGCAGAGTTCATAAGACTGCTTGTTCCTTGATTTTTTAAAAATGGATTGCAAAAATAGAAAAAGAAACCAAACCAGGAAGGAAAAAGGTGAAAATTGAAGAGTTAAGGCGATTTCAGCCTTTTCTTTTACCGCCACCCTTTACAAAGGAGATGTTACGATGGATATTAAAGCCTATCCGCAAGTATTTATCCCACCAATAACCTCCGTTATCGAGCTGATAAAGCTGGTCTATCATTCCGCTTGAATTGGTAATGGTAACCTGAAACACGTGGCCTCCGGTTTCAATGTCAAGGGCAAAAGCAATTGACCCCACGTACATTTTACCATCATCTTTCTTAAGCACAGGTTGAAAATACTCAAGATTAAGTCCAATACTCCGGGTTACCAGATATCTTGCTCCGAAGCCAACAGAGAAATAATCATTGAGTTCATTCGAAGTATTCACCATGTTCCAGTGGATATAAGTTGGCATGACTTGGAAAGAAAAGTTGCGTGTGAACTTCCGTGCGATCGAAAGCTGATGGGCGTAACTAAGCCGGTGATTTGTTTCTACATAATCCGGCATCTCAGCCGAACTTATCGCGATGTCAGAATACCAAACCATCGTGAGCGGGATTTGTCTTGGCCCTTTACTTTGCTTTAGAAATTTGACTCTGGCCATGAAGTCGAATGTTCCTCCAACGCTGCTTCTTCCCCATCCAGCGCTCAGCCAGTCTGTGATGCCATATTCCAGGCCAATCCGCATATCTGCGTTGTCAATACCAAAAAATTCTCTCCATCCATCATCGAAGATATTTCCAAACCTGTGCGCGATATAGAATTGCAAATGGTATTTGGCAGGAAGTTCTACTGAATAACTATTAACGATTCGTGTTGCCTTAAATGTGGCGGTAACGAACTCTCTTTTCTGCTTACCTTCTTTCTCTTTTTCCTCCAGCAGGTCAAGTAGGTCGTCTTGTTGTGCAAAAAGTGCTTGACATAATAAAATCAAGATAAGAGAAACAGAGCTTTTCATAGGCAGAGGGTCTAAATTTTTTACTGCTTCATCGGTTCGTACCCAATATCAACGTTAATATCAATTACCTTGGCAATATTGTCTTTTACAGCCGAAGGAATTTTTATCTCGTAATCGGCAACTGCAATCTGAAACAAAGATTTGGCTTGTATTTTACCTTCCTTTACTGTGATTGTTCCCTCAGCCTTCACTGGTTTGGTAATTCCGTGAATGGTGAGTTCTCCTTCAACAGTTGTCTGATATGAGCCATCTTTTGTAAAATCCACTTCACCAGGGTTGGTTATTTTCCCTTTGAAAATTGATTCAGGGAATTTTTCTGACTCGACATACTTTTCATTAAAGTGCTCCTGCATAAGAGCGTTTTCAAATTGGAACCCGGTCATGGTAACCTTGTAAACCAAGTCGCCTGTTTTAGAATCAATTATGCTGGTAACCTGGTAATTGTGCGCCTCGATATCCTCAAGCGGGGCGTGGGAATAGAACCAAATGTGGCCGGTTTTTGTGAAATACTTTTGAGCCTGAGCTGAAAAAGCTAATCCAGCAAGAATGAATGAAAGCAATAGATTTTTCATAGAGATAAGTTTTTGCAACAGGGTAATCCAAACATCATGCCGTAGGTTAGTTGTTCTTAGCACCTCTATTAATCCAAGCTTCAATTCGCGCAATCTTACAATCTGATAGTTTATTTCCTCCGTCAGGCATAGGTGCAGGTGCGCAGGATTCGTGTTTAATCGCGCATAATAGGGTACCACTCTCCACATAAACTTTAATATCATTATAACTGTCAAGAACGTTTCCATCTCCTAGGAATGGTGCAATGTCCTTGGCGTGGCAGTCATAACAAGGATCGTCACCAGCTATAAGTATTGGTATTATATCATTTTGATAACTAATGTCAAAACTTGTGTCACAAGTGGCCAAAGGTAGAATTGAACAATCGCAAATCATGGTGAGCGAATCAATCTTACCACAACATTTTGTACCATCGTCCCAACAGCCATCTATTGCATTGCATTCAAGCTCCTCCTTGTTATCAGTAAGGCAGGATGTCCATAAAAAGAAAATTGCCGATACGACTAAGAGGGAAAAGGTATTTTGTTTCATAAAAGGAAAAAGAAACTTATTTTAGGGTCAACAAAAATACAAGTTAATGAAAACAACGACTAAACTGGTAATAACAGTATTAGCTGTCGGGTTAATAGGTGGGGGAACCGTTTTTTACTTTATGACTCAAAAGCCGGAAAGTAATTTTACCAAAAATGTCATCATTCCGGTTGTGAAACCAATTGTTGACTTCGCTTCAAGCTTCAAGAAGCACACTGAAGTTGACAAAGCAAAAGCTGCATTTGCCTTGAACCCTGAAGAGTTGCAGGGTGCTTTTAAAAATGATGAAACTCTGGCTAGCGAGAAATATTTAGGGAAAATTCTGGAAGTCGCTGGCTCTGTTGCAAGTATTGCCAGTCCAACGGATACTAATATAGTTTTGCTTCTATCCATTGATAAAGATGCTATGAGCAACGTTAGCTGCCAAATGGATTCGCGCTTCAATGATCGTATCAAAGGAATTGGAGTTGGAGACAGCATCACCATCAAGGGTATTTGCAACGGTGTTAAAAAGGATGATCTGCTTGGCAGCACTGACGTGATACTCAACCGTTGCGTGATAGTTCAGTAAGAATCAAAAAACTCTGCATACCAATCCCTTCAGGTAGGTCCCCTCGGGAAAATTCAGCGCAGTCGGATGGTCGGGCGATTGAGAAAGCCTGTGAAGGATTACCGCTTCCCTTTCCGCATCAACGGCAGCATCTGCTACAATTTTTTGAAATAAAGCGGTGTCAAGCAAACCGGAGCACGAGAAAGTAAAAAGTATTCCTCCCCGCTTCAAGAGCTGAAACGCCAGCATGTTAATGTCTTTATATCCTCTTGCCGCTTTCTCGATATGGCGGGTAGATTCTACAAATTTTGGCGGGTCAAGTACGATGACATCGAAATCTCTGTTTTCGCTCCGGAATTTTCTAAGGATTGAAAAAACATCTCCGGTAATATTTTCAAATTGATCCTGGTTAAATCCATTTAGTGAAAAATTTTCCCTCGCTAATTTCAGGGCGTCATCAGAAGTATCAACATTAGTGATATGAACCGCGCCTCCTTTCAAAGCGGTAACACCAAATCCACCCGAATAAGAGAAACAATTCAGTATATTTTTTCCAGCGACAAAATCCATCAAAAGTTTACGGTTCTCTCTCTGATCAAGATAAAAGCCGGTTTTATGTCCGTTGCGGACATCCACCAGAAATTTATTTCCTGCCTCGGTAATTTCAATTAATTCTGGAGGTTCAGCGCCCGTGAGCAGGCCTTTTCTCGGAGACAAACCCTCTTTTTCTCGTACCTCGGAATCGGAGCGTTCATAAATGCCCTTGTTCGGAATAATTTCATTAATGGCTTTAATGACTTCATGTTTCCATCGCTCGGCTCCTGCCGATAAAAATTGCACTGCGAGAAAACTTTCATAGCGGTCAATGATTAATCCGGGCAATCCGTCAGACTCACCATAGCACAGCCTGCCGGAAGAACTATTAGATAAAATTTCAGTTCTAAGCCAAATCGCTCTTTTTAATCTCTGGCGAAAGAAGTCTTCAGAGATTTGCTCATTCTGGTTAAAGGTCCAAACTCTTGCTCTGATCTGCGATTGAGGGGAATAGGCACCTTGTGCCAGCCATTTTTTTTGATGGGAAAAAATTTCTACTGTATCTCCGCTTTGCGGATTGCCGTCAAATTTCTCTATTGCTCCGGAAAAGACCCACGGATGTTTGCGTAGCAGCGAAGATTCACGGGAAGGTTTGAGAAAAATTTTTGCTTTTGATGGAGAAGTGTTGCTCAAAAGAATGATGTTGTAAAATTTCCAAAATTGTGAAAAATAGAGGTGTTATGATTTGGGCAGCAAAAAACATCAGCGTTTTTAGTCGCAGGAACATAATTGTTACTTTAGTTTTGATAACCAATTCTTACAAAAAGAATCAAATAATGCAAAAAGTAGCGTTTTGCCTCTGGCTTGGCCTCAGTTGTTATTTCGTTCAGGCCAAAAATCCCGATTCATTATTCCTGGAATTGGTTGGGGAATTTGAGTACTCATTTACCTATTCCGCTTATACTACTTTGCTTGACAAGCAAGGACGGCCTTACATCTATGCTGCAAGCAGTGAACTGGGTCTTGTGATATTTGATTATTCTGATCCTTCACATCCTTTCCCAACCGATACCTTAGCGAGACCGCTTTTTAATAACCGCAATGTCACGAATATCTTCATTTCAGGCAATTGGTTGTACGCTTCGTTAGGCGGGTTTCAGGGAATACCACAACTTGCGGGAATGGCAATTGTAAATATCTCCGATCCGGAAGAACCGCAAATCACAGACGTTTGGGATTCTACGGCTTTCGACCAGGGCTGCGCAATAGTGATCGTGGAAGGAGATTACGCTTATCTCGGAGCTATGGAAAGGGGTTTGCTAACTCTGGATGTCAGTGCAAAAAACAATATTCGCTTCGTTTCTCAGTTTGTTCCCGATCCAAACTTTCCGGTTGTGCCGGGATTGTTTACCCAACCTAATGCGCGTGGCCTGGCAATTCGGAATGATACCATTTTTCTCTGCAATGATTCGAAAGGTTTCAGAATGATTGACGTTTCTGACAAGTTGAATCCCGTTGAAGTCGGAAAGTACGTGAATCCTGTTATGGACTCGGTTGCGGGAATTGCATACAACAATGTCGTTTTAGTTGACCACTATGCCTACTGAGCAGTTGATTATTGCGGGGTTGATGTCGTGGACATCCGCGACACAAATATGGAGAGCGTACACTGGTTCAATCCCTGGGATTGCAACAAAACGAATTGGAACAAACGTGCGGGACATACTAACCAATTGGTAGCTCTCGGAGATAGTTTGTTGATCGTTTCAGGAGCAGACTCGGAAGTGCTGGTGTTTGATATCAAGGATCGGGCAAATCCGGTTTTGAGAGGTTCATATGCCAATGTCGGTGACAGTATCGTTGCCTGGGGAGTGGATGCAAAAGAAGATACAATCGTTTTAGCGCTGGTAGATAATCCTTTCGGCACTCCATATATTTCCAATTATGGAGGAATACAAATTCTTAAAATAAGAAGTAGCACTACAAATATTTCCAAACCCCAAACGGAATCTGCTGATTTTTCAGTGATGCCCAATCCCTCAAGTAAAGTTTTGCGCATTACGTCTAATGGCTCCTCAGAATGGGGCTGTGTAAACTATCGCCTGGCTTTTATTGATGCCCGAATAGCAATGGAAGATTTCATCTGTGATCAGCATTCATTTGACGTTGATGTTTCCACGCTGGCAACTGGCATATATTTTCTTCAGTTGTTCGTTAAACCAGGTTTCTTTAAAAATTTCAAGATTATGATTAACTGAAGACGATGAGTTCCCTGCGCAGGGATGCTTCATTATTTAAAGCCCAAATCCGTAGTTTTATCCCGCAAAATTTAATTAGTGCCTTCACAAGTGGCAACGGTGAGTGTCAGTAGGAAAGTCTTAACCCGCGCATGGGAATTAATGTGCACGGCACGAGCTCTCTCTGAACTTTATGAAGGAAATAAAGAAGTATTCAACAAGTATGTCCATGCCACTTCAAAAGGACATGAGGCTGTTCAGCTGGCCTGCGCTTTGCAATTGCATCCTCATGACTGGGTGGCGCCCTATTACCGCGATGAATGTATGCTGCTCGCTTTCGGCTACACCCCTTATGACCTGATGCTTCAGGTGTTCGCAAAAAAGGATGATCCTTTTTCCGGGGGAAGAACCTACTACGGACATGCCAGTTCATCACGCGAGGGTATGCCGAAGATTCCGCACCAGTCATCTGCAACCGGAATGCAGGCGATACCTACCACCGGTATCGCACAGGGTATTCAATATCTCGAACAGCACGGGCTGGTCAATTACGAAGGAAAGGAGCCTCCTGTAGTTGTTTGTTCAATCGGTGATGCAGCAATCACCGAGGGTGAGGTGTCTGAGGCTTTTCATTTTTCGGTTTTAAAATCGCTGCCGATCCTTTACCTCGTTCAGGATAATGAGTGGGATATTTCTGCACATGCCCGGGAAGTTCGGGCAATGAATGCCGTAGAGTTTGCTAAAGGGTTTAAGGGACTTCAGGCATATTCTATCAATGGTTCCGATTTCGTGGAGAGCTATGAGGCAATTCAGTCGGTATTAAAAAAAATACGGAAAGAACGCAGACCGTTTTTGATTCAGGCGAAAGTGCCGTTGCTTAATCACCATACATCCGGTGTGCGCATGGAATGGTACCGGCCAAAAAATGATCTTGAGGAGCATGCCTCCCGTGATCCGTTCCCTTTTTTCAGGGAACAACTTTTATCGTTTGGCATTGAACAGAATGAATTAGATAATCTTCAGCAGAAAGCTAAGGAACAGGTTCAAGCTGATTACAAGCGGGCCTTTAATGCAGCAGATCCTGATGCGGAAGATTTGACAAAATACATTTTCGCTGAAACACCAATAAAGGAAGAAAGTGGCAACCGCACTCCCAAAGGTGCAGAGAAGGTAGTGATGGTTGATGCTGCGCTTCATGCGGTGGATGAAATTTTAAAAAAGCATCCCGAAGCTTTGTTGTACGGACAAGATGTTGGGGGTGAACTGGGTGGCGTTTTTCGTGAAGCAGCCCTTCTGGCTAAAAAATATGGAGACACACGCGTTTTCAATACGCCAATTACGGAAGCATATATAATTGGGAGTACCCTTGGAATGTCGGCAGTAGGCTGCAAGCCTATTGTTGAAGTGCAGTTTGCCGACTATATCTGGCCGGGGTTGAACCAACTCTTTACGGAATTGAGCAGGTCCTATTATTTGTCAAATGGTAAATGGCCGGTTCAAAGTTTAATCCGGGTACCAATCGGTGCTTACGGAAGTGGCGGGCCCTATCATTCATCAAGTGTTGAATCCGTGGTGCTGCAGATTAAAGGAGTAATAGTTGTTTATCCTTCTAATGCAGCCGACATGAAAGGTTTGATGAAAGCAGCTTTTTATGATCCGAACCCGGTGGTGATTTTTGAGCACAAAGGATTGTATTGGTCGAAGGTGCCCGGAACGCTTGAGGCAAAAACTGCGGAACCAGATGATGATTATATAATCCCTCTGGGCAAAGGAAGAATTGCATTGGAAACTGATGAAGAAGAATTACAAAAGGGGAATACCCTCACTGTTATCACTTATGGTATGGGAGTTTACTGGGCAAAAAATGCAGCTAAGAATTTCCCGGGACAAGTTGAGGTGGTTGATTTGCGCACACTCAATCCTTTGGATGAGGAAATGATCTTTACCTCGGTTAAGAAACACAACAAATGCATTGTTCTGACTGAAGAAACAATCAACAACTCATTTGCCGAGGCGCTAGCGGGGAGAATTTCATCAGAGTGTTTTCAATTTCTCGATGCTCCCGTGAAAATTATTGGCGCTGTAAATACTCCCGCCATTCCGCTCAGTGCAAATCTGGAAAATGAAATGCTGCCTTCGGCTGAGAAGGTGGCAAAAGTGATGGGAGAGCTTCTGGATTACTGAGCTTTTAGATAATTTTGTGAAGTCCATCTCATTTGAGTTCTAAAATAGTAAACCAACAATGCCATACTTATTCACCTCAGAATCCGTATCCGAAGGGCATCCTGATAAAGTAGCCGATCAAATATCTGATGCGCTGGTTGATCACTTTCTGGCTTTTGATCCCAAATCAAAAGTTGCTTGCGAAACATTGGTAACCACCGGACAGGTTGTGCTTGCCGGGGAGGTGAAGTCGTCCGTTTATCTCGATGTACAAAACATAGCGCGCGAGGTCATTCGAAAGATAGGCTACACCAAATCTGAATACATGTTCGAGGCAAATTCTTGTGGAATTCTCTCTGCCATTCACGAGCAATCTCCCGATATCAATATGGGCGTTGACCGTTCTGACCCCAAACTTCAAGGTGCCGGGGATCAGGGAATGATGTTTGGTTTCGCCACTAAGGAGACTGAAGACTACATGCCGCTACCACTTTTCCTTGCTCACAGAATATTAGAAGTGCTTGCGCAGGTGAGAAGGGAAAACAACGCTATCAAATATCTCAGGCCTGATGCGAAGTCGCAGGTTACGGTTGAATACTCTGACGATAATGTTCCCTTAAGGATTGAAACCATCGTGGTCTCCACTCAACATGATGATTTTGACAAGGATGACAATAAGATGCTCCAAAAG
>CAYOYI010000001.1:18582-40157 GCA_964408105.1 uncultured Chitinophagaceae bacterium
TGTTCACAATGCCATTTCGGTTTTTTCCAGCCTCTCCAAAAGATAAAGGAGGATATTGTCAATATCCTGATGCCGAGGGTGGTTGATTCAGTTGAAAACCCAAAGGTGAAAGCCCTTTTCAATAACAAGATACAATACCACGTAAACCCGACAGGCAAATTCGTGATAGGTGGCCCGCATGGAGATACAGGTTTGACCGGCAGGAAGATAATCGTTGACACTTATGGCGGTCGGGGAGCGCATGGTGGTGGTGCGTTTTCAGGTAAAGATCCATCTAAAGTTGATCGTTCAGCAGCTTACGCTACGCGTCACATTGCGAAGAATCTGGTTGCAGCAGGCATTTGTGGAGAAGCGCTGGTCCAGGTTTCTTATGCCATCGGGGTTGCAGAACCGATGGGTATTTATGTCAATACCAACGGCACTTCAAAAGTGAAAATGTCTGATGGAGAAATTGCAAAGAAGGTCCGTGAAACGTTTGACATGACCCCGTACGGAATTGAACAGCGCCTGAAACTGCGCACTCCGATCTATTTTGAAACCGCATCTTACGGTCATATGGGAAGGAAGCCGGAAGAGGTTACAAAACATTTCTCCAATGGGGCAGGGGAGAAGAAATCGGTTAAAGTCAAATTATTTCCCTGGGAAGAGTTGGATCATGTAGAAAAATTGCGCAGTTCTTTTAAGCTAAATGTGAAAGAAATGGTTGCTTAAAGGTTCTTCGCAGAAGCAGGGGGCTTTTTAATCAGGAAAAGATTTTTATATTTGCACCGGAATTGACGTGAAGGGGACAGAAAGTCCCCTTTTTCATTGGGTGGAAATTGAAACTATAAAAGACAAAGTGAAGGGTTGGATTGAGGAGAAATTCATCAATGAGCCTCAGTATTTCTTTGTTGATGCGAAGGTTCAGGGCAGGAAATTGTCGGTGTTTGTGGAAGGAGATAATGGAGTTACAATTGATAAGTGCGCTGAATTGAGCCGATACCTTGAAAAGTACCTTGATGAAGAAAAACCTTTGGGCGAAAACTACATTCTCGAGGTTTCGTCACCTGGTATTGACAATTCCTTTAAAACGAGGCGGCAGTACAGCAAGGCAATGGGAAAGGAAGTAGCGGTAGTGAAATTTGATGGGCAAAAGATCATTGGAATATTAGAGAATGCTGATGAAGAAAAAGTAGTGGTCGGAGTAGTTAAGAAAATAAAGGGAATGCCCGATGAAATACAGGTTAATGAGATACCATTTACAGACATAAAATCAACTAAAATCAATCTTAATTTTTGAGTCATGAATAAATTAGAACTTATAGAATCCTTCTCCGAGTTCAAGGACACCAAGAATATTGACCGTCCTACGATGATGAAAGTTTTGGAGGATGTCTTCCGCACATTGCTGCGCAAGAAATACGAAACAGATGAAAATTTCGACATCATCATGAACACCGAAAAAGGTGATATCGAAATCTGGCGCAAGCGTGAGATCGTTGAGGATGGAAAGGTTGAAGACCCAAACAAGCAAATTCCCCTTTCTGAAGCTCTTGAAATAGAGCCTGATTACGAAGTGGGTGAAGAAGCTTACGAGGAAATCTCGGTTGAGGGTTTTACCAGGAGGGCAGCGCTGGCATTCAGGCAGACACTGCAATCCAAGGTCAATGAATTAGAGAAGGATGAGGTCTATAAAAAGTATAAAGACCGTGTCGGTGAAATTATCACGGCTGAAGTTTACCAGGTTTGGAAAAAGGAAGCCCTGCTTCTGGATGATGAAGGCAACGAATTGATCCTTCCGAAATCGGAGCAGATCAAGCATGATTTTTTCAAGAAGGGTGACACGGTTCGGGCCGTTGTCAAAAAAGTGGAAATGAGAGGCAATAATCCGGTGGTAATTCTGTCGAGAACCGATAACGCCTTCCTCGCTAAATTAATGGAGTTAGAAGTTCCGGAAATCTTCGATGGACTTATCACTATCCGTAATATCGTCCGTGAGCCGGGCGAAAAGGCAAAGGTGGTAGTAGAATCCTACGATGATCGCATTGACCCTGTAGGCGCCTGTGTTGGTATGAAAGGTTCGAGAATTCACGGAATTGTAAGAGAGTTGAAGAACGAAAATATTGATATCATCAACCACACAAACAACCTCAATCTCTTGATAACAAGAGCATTGGCGCCTGCCAAGATCACCTCACTCGATATCAATGATGAAAAGAAGGCGGTATCGGTTTATTTAAAACCCGATCAGGTTTCACTTGCAATTGGTAAAGGTGGGATGAATATCAGGCTGGCAAGCAGGCTGGTTGGTTACCAGATTGATGTTTACAGAGATATTGAAGAAGGCGAAGAATATGACGTTGACCTTGATGAATTTGCAGATGAAATCGATAGCTGGATAATTGATGAGCTTAAAGCTATCGGTTGTGATACCGCTAAATCAGTTCTTGAACTCAGCACTGATGAATTGGCAAGAAGAACCGATTTAGAGGAAGAAACGATCAACGAAGTGGTAAAAATTCTGAGAGCCGAATTCGAGCATGACGAGAAGGAATAATTTACCGGGAAATTCAAAGCCTTTGTTAAATCTTAAATTTGCATTAATTAATAGATTAAAAACGATAAAAGAAAGGAACTCCGGATGGCAGAAGTAAAAAGTTTGAGATTAGTAAAGATAGCCAACGAGCTTAATGTGGGAACCCATACCATCATCGAGCATCTGAAAGGTGCCGGTTATGAAGTGGAAGACAAGCCCACCGCTAAGCTAACGGCTGAAATGTACAATCTCCTGCTGAAAGAATTCCAGAAAGATGCTGCCGTTAAAGAAAAAGCGGAGAAGATAACCATTGGAGCTGTTGACCATAAAGATGTGGTGCTTACATCAAAGATCACCCCGCCTAAAAAAGAGGCTGAAACCGATTAAGTACTGATCAAGGCCACCGGTGTTACCATTGACCTGAAGGAGAAGAAGTCCAAAGTAAAGGAAGAGCCGGAATTAGAAGAAACCGTTCGCCATGAACTTGAAGGGCCGAAGATTATTGGAAAAGTTGACCTGAGTCCATCAACACGAAAGAAAGAAGATGTTGCACCTGCCCCCGAACAGGAAGTTGCACCGGAACGGCCAAAAGAGGTTACTCCTGAGCCTGAGATGATAAAAACCGAGCGTATTAAGCTCGAAGGTCCTAAGGTTGTTGCGAAGATTGATTTGCCACCTGAAAAGGTTGCCGAGCCAAAGAAAGAAAGATCGCCAGAGCCTTTTGAGCAAAAACGCAAACGCAAGAGAATTGTTAAAAAAGTTTCTTTCAAGGAAAGAGAAGAACGTGAAGACCGGAGGGATGGGGATTTTGACCGCGGAAGACGCGGAAGGAAATTTGAAGAGCAACAACCACAGGTTTCTGAAAAGGAGATACAGGATAAAATAAAATCAACACTCGCCAAGCTGGGCGGTACGAGCAAAGGAAAAGGAACCAAGGCGCGTATCAAACGGCAAAAGAAAGAAGAGGCTGCTGCTGAAGCACAAGCTGAAACGATAGATACCAGCGCTTTACAAGTCACGGAATTTATTTCTGTTAGCGAACTGGCGAGCCTTATGAATGTAAGCCCGACTGAAGTTATCAGTAAGTGTCTTAAGCTGGGCATTATGGTTTCAATTAATCAGCGTCTTGATGCGGAGGTGATCGAACTGGTCGGTGATGAATTCGGGTTTAAAGTGAAATTTATAAATGTTGCGGATCAGCTTGAGCAGGATGAGGTGGAAGAGGAAGAAGAGGTTGATACTTTAGAACGTGCTCCGATCGTGACCGTGATGGGACACGTTGATCACGGTAAAACTTCACTGCTTGACTATATCCGCAGAACCAACGTGACCAGCGAAGAAGCAGGCGGCATTACGCAGCATATCGGGGCTCATGAAGTGACCACGGAGGGCGGAAGAAAGGTTGTCTTTTTAGATACTCCCGGTCACGAAGCGTTCACTGCCATGCGTGCGCGCGGTGCAAGTGTAACGGATGTGGCCGTGATTGTGATTGCTGCGGACGATGCAGTGATGCCACAAACTAAGGAAGCTATAAGCCACGCGCAGGCTGCCGGTGTTCCGATGATTTTTGCCATTAACAAGATTGATAAAGAGGGAGCAAACGCAGATAAAATACGGGAGCAGCTTGCCAACATGAACCTGCTTGTGGAAGAATGGGGCGGCAAATATCAATCTCAAGAGATATCCGCAAAGAAAGGATTGAATATTGACAAACTCCTCGACAAAATTTTGCTGGAGGCTGAATTGCTCGAACTGAAGTGTAATCCTGACCGGACTGCTATTGGAACAGTTATCGAAGCGACTCTTGACAAAGGCCGTGGTTATGTGGCAACACTGTTGGTTCAAAACGGAACTCTGCGGATGGGAGATATGGTGGTTTCTGGAGTCAACTATGGAAAAGTAAAAGCAATGTTCAATGAAAAAGGGGAGAAGCGAGCAGAAGCAGGACCTTCATCTGCAGCGCTTGTACTCGGACTGAACGGAGCGCCACAAGCGGGTGAGTCATTTAAGGTTTATGAAGACGAACAGGAGGCAAAGGATATAACAAACAAGCGCGAACAAATATTAAGGGAGCAGGGGCTTAGAACCAAGAAGCATATTACGCTCGATGAAATCGGTCGCAGGCTGGTTCTGGGAACATTTAAGGAACTGAATATCATCGTTAAAGGTGATGTTGACGGATCGGTGCAAGCCCTTGCCGATGCCCTGCAGAAGCTTTCAACTGAAGAAATTGTGGTGAATGTAGTACACGGTGCTGTTGGTCAGATAACAGAATCTGATGTGCTTCTGGCTTCAGCCTCTGATGCTGTGATAATTGGTTTCCAGGTACGGCCTTCGGTTGCTGCTCGAAAACTTGCGGAAAAGGAAAACATCGAAATTCGATTGTATTCTGTAATATATGATGCGATTGAGGAGATTAAAACGGCAATGGAAGGAATGCTTGAGCCCACCATTGAAGAAAAGGTATTGGGAAATGCTGAGGTGCGGGAAGTTTTCAAGGTAAGTAAAGTAGGAACTATAGCGGGCTGTCAGATTACCGAAGGAAAAATTCCAAGCAAGTCAAAGATCAGGGTGGTACGGGAAGGTATTGTGATATTTTCCGGAGTGATTGATACTTTGAAGCGGTTCAAAGATGATGTGAAGGAAGTCGTATCCGGCCAGGATTGCGGTATTCACGTGAAGGATTTTAATGACGTAAAAGTTGGCGATAATATCGAGGCTTACGAGGAAACGGAAGTAAAAAGGAAACTCTGATCTGACTCAATATTGCGCATTTGCTCTCCCGCGCGCTTTTCGTCCCTTAAATGCCGCAAACAGCAAAAGCATCACTGCTGCGGTAATAGCCAGCCAGATGAAATAATTTTCATTGCTCATCCACGTTCCGAAATTCATAAAGTATCTCTGAAGAGGCAGCGAATGGATGATGGTTCGGTCATGGTCGTTAATGGCCTTAAGCAAAAGATCGGTTCCTAAGGGGTTGACGTTTATCCAAAATTTTGACAGAAGTAAATTAATTGCGAACAGCACGGCAAGGTGAAAGTATTTGAAATTGACCGCAGAGCAGAGTACAACGGGAAACAGAACGCTATAAAAAATCAACTGCCTCGAGTTGGTGTTTAGAAACAATGGAATAGCCAGTAAGGTAAGCAACCAAACTGCAATGCCCATTTCATTGATCCGGAGGGAAAATCTTTTATAAAAGAGCATTACAAAAAGCAGGCTTGCCCCAAAGTAAATCGTGAATGATACAATATTGCCAAGCGGGCGTATTGAACCGTAAACTATGCCGGTGATAAGGTGGTTGACTGCATTTGCACTTTGGCAAACTATTCTCTCCTCGGTAGCCATAAATTTTGCGAAAAGGCGATATCCGATATAAATAAATAAAACCACAATTAGGGGCATCCATTGTATCGCGACCGATCTAAGGGTGACCAAAGATTTCAAATCCACATTCCTTAGCAAAAAGTAGATAGAAAGGGTTATAAACAAAACGATCAGCAAAACGCTAATCGGCAAGAGTTGCCTGATCGGAGGACTTTCCAAAGGATCAGGACACAAAGGATTAAAATAGGTGAAAACTGCAATTAGTCCGACAAGCAAACCAGCTAAGGCAGACAGTCCGGTTATAATTTTTTTATTCCGGTTGCCAAGCTGCATCGGGACGGCAGCAAATGTGCAGAGCAATATCCCTGCGGACTCGTTTAAATCATTTATCGCAAATCCGGCTATGGCGGTCACAGCAAGAGGCAAAACATTTTTTCGGAAATAAAATCCAAGCATCGCGATACCATGAAGCATAATAGTGGGGTCAAGCGAAACCGGTTCGAGAAAAAATCTTTTTAAGTTGCAAAAATTGATCATCACTAGGATAAGGCAGGCCGATGTTTGGATAGATGTCAATCCTGCTGCCTTACATAGAAACAAAAGCGCGGCAACTATGAGAACATATATAATAAAATTATATTCGTTGTAAGCCTTGAGCACTTTTTGCGAAGTGAAGTTGCCTGCTCCAAGGCTGTACTTTTGTTCGGGTTCAATCTCCGCTCCGAGCATTTTCATCCCGGACTTTACTAGAAGCATAGGTAAGAATCTGCTGTACATTGCATCCGGACCATCGCCAGTGCGAAGCCTCTCTTCTATATTAATGAAGTAGCGGCCCCCGAACATGATGCCATCGGTACCGTAGCCGTCAAAAAGGTCAATCCTCTCTGAATTAAAAAAATTCCAGGAGCCTGCGGCCAGTAAAAATGAAACCAGAGCATATTTAATTACATCATCAAGCTGCCGTTTCATTTTTTGTGGTAGGATCGTTCAACTCACAAGGACGGATTTTTGTCAGTCTTGTGCAACTCGTATTTCCGCTAACACTTTTTTATAGTAGCTCTCGTAGCGGGGAAGAATTTTATTAATGTCAAATTGCTGAGCCTGTTCGTAGGCATTAGCACGGAATTGCTTTAATGACTTTTCATTTTCAATTATAGCTATTGTGTTCTTTGCCATATCTTCAACATCTCCTACCTTACTGAGATAGCCGGTTTTTCCGTGAATATTGATTTCGGGAATGCCTCCGGTGTCCGATGAAATTACAGGCACCTGGCAGGCCATGGCTTCCAATGCTGCAAGGCCGAAGCTTTCACTTTCTGAAGGCATAATGAACACATCTGAAATTGCAAGAAGCTCCTCAACAGGATCCTGCTTGCCCAGGAATCTTACATCATCACAAATATTAAGCGCGCGACAGAGATCTTCAATTTTTGTTCGTTCGGGACCATCCCCTACCATCAGCAGCTTGGCCGGGATAAGCTCACTCACTTTCTTAAATACATGAATCACGTCATCCACGCGCTTTACTTTTCGGAAGTTCGAAACATGTATCAGGATTTTTTCACCATTTGGCGCAATGGCTTTCTTAAAATGATCTTTGTTGCTTTTGCTGAAGCGGCTGAAGTCAATAAAGTTTGGAATCACTTCAATGTCTTTCCTGATCTCAAAATGCTGGTAAGTTTCGTCTTTGAGGCTTTGTGAAACTGCCGTGATCCCATCGGATTGATTAATGGAGAAAGTAACCACCGGAGCGAATGTAGCATCTTTCCCAACCAGCGTTATGTCGGTGCCATGCAACGTAGTGATCACCGGAATATTAATACCTTGTTCTTTCAAAATTTGTTTTGCAAGGTATGCCACCGATGCATGCGGGATGGCATAGTGCACATGCAGCAGATCAAGCTGCTCGTATTTGATGATGTTCACAAGGTTGCTTGCCAGCACGGTTTCATAAGGCGGATACTCGAAGAGCGGATAGGATGCCTCGATCCTCACTTCGTGAAAGTAGATGTTGGAATGAAACGCATCCAGCCTGGCGGGCTGCTGATATGCAATAAAATGTATATCATGTCCCTTAGCCGCCAAGCCAAGCCCGAGCTCAGTAGCCACAACTCCGCTTCCGCCATAAGTAGGGTAACAAACGATTCCGATTTTCATGATAATGCCTCCCTAAACACTGCCGGCTGAAATTAGTTCTTTTGAGGTTAAGGAAAGGATGAGCAAAAAACAAGGCGAGGTTTTTTGTATTTTTAATTCTTTATCGTAATATTGCAATAAACAAATAAAATGGGTGCTACTAAAACAGATCAATTCACCGAAAAGCAAAACGAAGCCGCCATGTTGCTCAAGGCTTTAGGACATCCTGCGCGGATCGCCATCATCGAATTTCTGCTGAAGTCCGATAGTTGCATTTGCGGTGACATCGTGGATGAGCTGCCGCTTGCGCAGCCTACGGTTTCCCAACATCTGAAGGAACTGAAAACAGCCGGGTTCATCAAGGGGAATGTCGAGGGCAATGCGATTTGTTATTGCGTGGATGAAAAAACGTGGAGCCGGTTTAAGAAAATAACGGACGCTTTATTTCAGAAGTATGAAAAGAAGATCAATTGCTGTTAACAATTAAATCCATATAAACATGAGCAATCCATTTCCACGGATGCACGTTAGCCTTTATGTTAGCGACATCCAAAAAACCGTTGATTTTTATACATCCTTTTTCGGTCAGGAGCCTGCAAAGGTGAAACCCGGCTACGCCAAGTATGTGCTGGAGAAACCATCACTTGTAATTTCGTTCGTTGAGAATAAAGATCAGGTCCGCCAGCACTTCGGGCACCTTGGCTTCCAGGTTGAAACTTTGGAAGACCTGAACATCAAGCTGTGGGAAGCGCGCAAAAAGAATCTCGTAACGAAAGAGGAAAAAGAAACCAACTGCTGCTATGCAAAGCAGGATAAGTTTTGGGTAAGCGATCCGGATGGCGTACAGTGGGAAGTTTACTATTTCCATGCGGATGCCGAATTCAACGACCCTCATTATGATTCGAAAGAGGGTACTCCTTGCTGCATGCCTGAAGGTAAGGAACAGGTTCCTGTTGAATTCATCGGTTAAAGACAGATGGGCAAGGAAAAACGGGTTTTAGTGATTTGCACCGGCAACAGTTGCCGCAGCCAGATGGCGGAAGGCTACCTGCAGCAATTTGCCGGTAACAAAGCAAAAATTTACAGCGCTGGCATCGAGGCGCATGGCGTAAATCCAAAAGCCATCCAGGTGATGAAGGAAGATGGCGTTGACATTTCCAAACACAGTTCGAACAAGTTAGAAGAGTATCAGGATATAGATTTCGATGTTGTGATCACGGTTTGCGATAACGCAAAGGAGCGCTGCCCTTATTTTCCCGCAAAGACTAAAACATTTCACCACGATTTTCCAGACCCTGCAAGAGCAACAGGGACGGAAGAGGAAATTTTAAACCAATTCAGGAAAGTACGGGAAGAAATCAAAGAATATTGCAGGAAGTTTGCTGAGGAATATCTATAGTGTAGAGTAAAGGGCTGTTTTATCGGCTCTTTTCGTTTACGGTTTTTGTGAGAGCAACCACGGTAAACCGGAAACCTTCAATACCTGACATAAATCGTTTGATGCTGCACTAGTTGCTCTGCGTCAGCGCACCGTTGTTGCTTTTCTTCATAGCATCATAGATCACCTGGTGAATTTGAGTGCGGATATTATTCTTTATGAGTTTGTTGTTATCAGCGCTTGGGTTAACACGGTTTGAAAGAAACACATAGATCAGATTGTAATCCGGATCGGCCCAGACACAGGTGCCTGTAAAGCCTGAATGCCCAAAAGTCCGCGGTGACGCGTCATCAGCGGTTGACTTAGGCTTATAAATGTCAATTTCCGGCTTATCGAAGCCGAGGCCCCGCCTGTTCTTATCTTCCTGCTTGCGCGTGAATAATGAAATCGTTGTCGGATTCAAATATCGCACACCGCCATATTCGCCTTTGTTCAGGAGCATCTGCATGATGACAGCGATGTCATTCGCGTTTGAAAATAATCCCGCATGTCCGCTAACTCCTCCAAGCATAGCTGCCCCGGGATCATGCACATATCCCTGCAACAACTGTTTCCGGAAAGCTTTGTCATCTTCAGTTGGAACGACTCGGTCGGCATCGAATTTTTGCAAAGGTCGAAATGTCATTGTGGACAATCCCATAGGCTTGTAAAATGTGCTGGCGGTGTATTCGCCAAACGGCATCCCGGTTATCCGCTCAATTATCAGGCGAAAAAGATAAAAGCCAAGGTCGCTGTATAAATACTCATTTTTCGGATTAAGCGGAGTATTGTAGATCTGTTTATAAATGCTGTCAACGCCATCTTTTCGCATGTAGAGATCTTTTGCTACTTCAATTACATAGGGGTCTTTATTTACATTGCTGTAAAGCTTTTTATAAATACTATCGGTTAAAGTTGCCTGGTAAAATGGTATCCAGCTTTTTAATCGTGCCTGGTGAACAAGGATGTCTTTCATTACAACATTTCTGAGCGGGCTGTTTTCCACTCCGTCAAGATAATCAGCAATCGTTCGGTTGAGTTGAAATTTTCTTTCATCATTCAATCTCATCAAAGAAATTGTTGAGGCGAGAACTTTCGTCAGGGAAGCGAGATCATACAGGTCAGTATTTTTTACTTCAGCAGGACTTTCATAAGTAAACTTGCCGAAAGCTCTTTCATAGATTACCTTTCCGTCCTTCGCTACAAGCACCTGGCATCCCGGCATAGCTTTATCTGCAATTGCACTATTTACGATTTTATCAATGTCTGATAAGTAGGAAGATTCGATTCCCGTTTCTTCAGGAAACGTGTACTTTAACCGCGTTGGAGCAGGAGTAGTTAATCCCATTCCAACTTTGAATTTTTCAGAAGCCGTCACAGGAAGTTGTCCGCGGGCTGAAATGCCTCCGAAAAGAATTTGTGCTGCCGCCCCTTGGGCGGAGGGCTGATCTTCGTAAGCTTCAAGAAGCCATTTGAAATCTTCAAATTTTTTCAGGCTGTAAGGATTTCCGAAGACAACAGCCACAACTTTGGTTTTCAGTGCAAGGTCTTTAGCGAATTTTATTGAGGACTCGGTAAGACCGTAATTTTTGCCTGCGTAACGGCTCATATCATGAAAGCTCACCAGCACAACGTCATAATCGCCCAGCTTGCTTTTTAACTGATTCAATCCTTGTTCGTCATCTTTCATAACATGGTAGAAATCGAAAGGGGCATATTTTCCAATCACTTCCTGAAAACGATTCATTTCATTTGCGCCAATGGCAACGGAAGCGAATGAGGCAGCATCAAGATTTTTGAATGGAATCAGTTTTTCCTCATTGGCCAGGAGTGTCATGGCATCTTCAAACAGCCTTTGACGCAACCATTGGGATGAAGGCATATTGAGATCATCAGTCAGTCCTTTCAGCTCGATCTTTTTCAAATCGTGTAAGCCCGCTTCATATTTTGCCACTAAAACTTTCCTTACCCGGTTATTCAAGTCTTCTCTCTCAATAGCCTTGTCTTTCAGCGCTTCGGAAAATAGCTTTACCGCGCGCGGGACATCTTCCGAAAAAAGCATCACATCATTTCCTGCAAGGAACGCTTTGAGGTCAACTTCTCCGGGCTTGTAAAAATTGCTCACGCCTTTCATATTCAGCGCATCGGAAAAAATCAATCCATTAAACCCTAATTCTTTTTTCAGCAGGTCGGTGGTGATCTTGGGAGACAGTGATGCCGCAAGGTTCGGAGTGCTGTCTAATTTTGGAATATGAATGTGTGCCGCCATCACACTCTTTACTCCGTTATTGATAAGCACTTTGAACGGATATAGCTCCATATTGTCAAGCCGTTCTTTGTTGTGTTTAATCACAGGAAGCGTAAGGTGTGAATCGGAATCCGTGTCGCCATGTCCGGGGAAATGCTTGGCGCAGGCCATCACTCCTTCGTTCTGCATTCCCTCCATGTACGCAAAAGCCTTGAGCGAAACATTGAGTTTGTCTTCACCGAATGAGCGGTCATTGATGACCGGGTTGGCAGGATTGCTGTTGATGTCGGCAACAGGTGCAAAGTTGACATGAATGCCGAGGCGTTTACATTGCCGGGCGATTTCTTGCCCCATTTCCTGGATCAGCTTAGTATCCGTGTGCGCACCCAGCGTGAGTTGCCTTGGAAATGAAATGGTACTGTCTAACCGCATTCCCAGCCCCCATTCGCCATCTATCGCAATCAGCAGCGGTACCCGGGAAATCGCCTGATAGTCATTGGTGAGTTGCGCCTGTTTGGTTGGCGTTCCCTGGAAGAAGATCAGTCCGCCTATTTCATATTCGGCAATGAGATTTACAATTTCTTCCTTGTGTTTTTCATCGCGGTTTGAATATGCCGCTACCATGAACAATTGCGCAATGCGCTGCTGGTCGTTCAGTTTATTGAAAATTGAATCAACCCATTTGTCACGCGCTTTCACATACTTCATGCGCTCCATTGACATCTGGATGATGTCCTGCGAAAAGCCGGAGCTAAAAGCGCAAAGACAGGCTGTCAGGAAAAAAAATCGCATCATTCAAAATTATTGTCAAGCCCAAAGCGGCTGGACATGAGTTATACACAGATTAACGAAGAATACAGTCGTTGTGGTTTCGTTCTTATTTAGAAACTCAGCTTTGGATCAAGTTGTTTTGCCTTTGCAAAATACTCCTGTGCTTTGGCTTCCTGCTGCATCTGGCGGTAAGTGATGCCGAGGTTGGCGTAGCCTTTCGCATTTTTCGGATCGAGCTGAACTGTTTTTTCAAATGCTTTTATCGCATTCTGAAAATCCTGCTTGAATCCGTAAGCCACTCCGAGGTCTTCATAGTAAGTCGGGTTTTCGGGGTCAAGCTCGATTGCCTGCGAGATACTTTTAACGGCATTGTCGAGATCGTTTTTCATTTTCCCAAAACTTAGCCCAATCTTATAGTAAGCAAGTGCCTTTCGCTTTTGATCATTGGTCATTGTGATCACTTTTTTAAAAGCTTCGATCGCGGAATCAGGCATCTGTGCTTTGAAATACGCTTCGGCAAGATTGTAGTAAGGCTCAAATTTCAGCGGTTTGTCCTTTATCGCTTTTTTAAAGTAAGGGATGGACTCTTCATTGTGATTTTTTTCGAGCAGGATGCAGCCGAGATTGAAATTGCCTTCAAAATAAGTTGGTTTCATTTGCAATGTACGCTCATAGTAATATCTCGCCTCCGGCAGGGAGTCATTGATCTTATATTTGGCATTGCCCATTAGCAAAAGCGCGTTGAGGTAGGTTGGATAAATTTCCAGCGCGCGTGTCAGCACCCGCTCCGCCTGTTTGATATATTCCTTTTTGATTTTTGGATCAAGTCCCGGCTTTTCGGCTTGTGTAAGATATTCGCCTCCCAAAGCATTATGGATCTTTGCGCTGTTGGGAGAATTCTGTACGTCCTTTTTGAACAGCGTGAAGTCATCTTTCCAATCCATATTCCGTGTGAAAGTTTTTACAGAATAACCTGCAAGAATAACCACCATCACAATGGACAACAATTGAGGATTCAGCACCTTGTCATGTGTGAAGGAATTTGCCTTGATGAGGTTAGTAAGCTTGACCAGCAATACCGCAAGTATCAGGCTAAATCCAAGCGAGGAGAGAAAAAGAAAACGCTCATTCATTGCTATACCTACCGTGAATAAGATGTTCGAGACGATTGACAGGGTAATGAAATAATAGAGAATGGCGTAAGCGATAATGTTCTTTGAGAAAAGCCCTTTGATTGCAAAAACAAGCAGCACGAGGTTAAGGAGTAGTGGCCCGATCGCTTTAATGTTATCCCATCCGATAATTGGCACCTGGTTGAAATAATAATCGTGCGTAAGCGGATGTGGGATCAGCAGCAGCCGGATGTATTCCCAAAAAGTAAATGACACGGTGGCTAAACGTTCGGCAGTTGAGGCATAGACGAATGGGTTGTTCAGTATTTCCGGTGAAGTTTGTCCCAATTCCAGCCCGGTAAATTTCTGTCGCATCATCACATAAACTACTGCAATCGACAACATCGGAATTCCAACGATGACATATTTTTTCAAATCCGCTTTAGTGAAAAAATAAAATGTCAATGGAATCACTGCGAGATAAGTGATCTCATTTTCTTTTGATAGTAATGCGAAAACAAAACTTATAAAGGTCAGCGCGAGAAATAAAGGCTTCTCTTTTTTGACGTACAGGATTGCGCAGTAAAGTGTGAGCAGTGCTCCGAGCATTCCCATCACTTCATCCCTGCCTTTGATATTTGCCACGGCCTCGGTGTGAATGGGATGGTTAGAAAAGGAATATTCCATTGCCAGATGTTGGTTCCCTGAAACAGGGTTTGCAGCAATTCGACAAAAAGATAAAAGATTAAGACTCCTGATAGTGCGAACAACAAGATGTTGATGAAATGGCTGAAATGGGGATTCAATCCCAGAAATTCATACTCGATAGCAAAGGTCACAATGGAGAGCGGGCGGTATCTTCCTCCCTCAACCAATTTGTAACCCTCGCCAAAAAATCCATAAAACGCATCAGTGGTCATGATCTTAGGAATACCTTTCAATCCTTGTGTGGTCAGGGTATTCTTGGTGATCACAATCGTATCATCTACGGCATATTCATTCCAGGTCGTGTTGGCATAAAGCAACATGGCAAAGCCGAATACGATGAGCGCCTGCGTTTTCAGAACGTTTCCGGTTTGATTTGGAGAAGAAGCCCGGGCAGCATTAGGATTCTGCCTTTTTGGTTGCTGCTTTTTGTCCATCGCGGACAAAAATAAAGATTGAAGCAGAAAATACCGGGAGCGCTATTCACGCTTTGGGACTAACCTGCCTGATTTTCGGTACGCGCCTCATCGTGTTTCTTTTGATTTGTGCGCTCGGCCATTTTCACCTTGTACATGATGCGTTTTTTATAGGAGGCAATGGTATTCACCGAGAGGTTAAGCTTCTTTGCAATCTCCTCATTTGTTTTCAGGTGAAGCATCAGGTCAATGACTTCCTCTTCTCGTTTTGTGAAAAACATCGGTGCAGGTTTGTTCATCAGAAAAAATTTTGGCTTGCGATTTATATGTTGATTTTTTAGTCAACCGTAAGCGGGTAAACCGTAAACATGTAAACTGCGGCCCGCTACAGCAGCTTGTTTAAGTCGCTATTAGGGTCAGTCTCTCAGAGTATCTGCATCTGACCGCTGAAATCCATCTCACGGTTTTCCATCGCCTCGTCAATAGCCTCTTTTAGCTCCCTGTATCCCGGAAATCCGAACTTCCGGTATTTGTCGAGGATCCTTGTTTTATAGGCTTTAACAGTGTTCACCTTGATGCCCAGTTGACCGGCAATCACGGGATTACGCTCACCTTTTACAATGAGCATCAGGACTTGTCTTTCTTTGTTTGTTAAGAGCATAACGGTTGTTTTTTAAAAAAATCTCCCTAAAATTTGAGGATGAGAGGAATATTCCCGTTGTTTGGGGAATATTCCTCTCAGGGAAAACCGGTTAGGATCATTCCCCGTCTCATCCTCCTTTGCGGAAAAGGGCAGCCCGCAATGAAAAACTTCTTAAAATCTTTGTTATTTTCATAGAACCCTTTCACAGAAAGGGTTTCAAAGAACTTGCAGACAATGTTAGAAGGGCTAACGGGTAATTCAATGGACAAAAAAATGCTTCACTTCCAGCGAAATTTTGGATTTACAGGTTAGAGAAGCCCGCAAAACGGGTATGCTGACCGGTGTGAAGCAGAAAAAAACTTGCAATGCGACTGCCGAAGGTCATCGAAATATTGAAAAAGCTCAGTCCTGAGCAAATGCAGCGGCTGGGAGATTTTGTCAGCTCGCCATACTTCAATAATGACGAGAATGTGGTGATCATCTATGATTACCTGCTGCTGAACTATCCCCATTTCAAGGCTGAAAAGACCGGTAAAGAGGCTTTCCTGAAAAACATAAAATCGCTGAAAGGCGAGAATGACCTTTTCAAACGGATGGCCAAGCTGAATGAGCTCACCCGGAAATTTCTTTCCCTTGAATTCAGCCAGGACCTGGTGCTGGAAAAGATCGGGACTTTAAAGGCCTTTAAAAAGCTTCAGCTTAACAAAGATTTTGAAATCCTGGAGAAGCAGATCAGGGATGAATTGAAAAAAGTCGCTTTCAAAGATTTCGACCACTTATGGCGGGAGCACAGGCTGGAGGAGGAAGCGTTCGAGGGATTTGATAAGAAGATCGTGAGGAATGCGGAGAACTCGATGGAGAAAGTGTTTGATTCGCTGTCGAGATTTAATCTGATCAAGAAGCTTCGCTTTATGACTCAGGCGGTTTATCGGGAGAGATTGGTTGGGATTAAGGTCGGAAATGATTTGAAAGAAGAAGTCATACACTTTTTAGACTCTAATGTTACGAATGATGATCCGTACTTGTTCATTTATGGCAATCTTTTTAGGATGAATCTTGAGAAATCCTCTGAGAAAGCGTTGCCGTTCTACCAAAAGGCTAAATCTGCAATTGATAAATTTTCAAACGAGATTCCTCAAAATGAGGTAAGAGCAATTTGTGATTACCTTCAGAATTTTTGCATCTATCAAATAAATAAGGAAAGTAAAAATTTCACACGCGAATTTATTACCATAATACAGTTCAGAATACATAAAGACATTCTTTTGACAAATAATTTGCTTAGTCCTATTCTCTATAAAAACGTGATAGGGGCCGCAATAAAACTTAACGAAATTGACTGGGCACAAGATTTTATTACTTCTTTCACAAAGAATTTACCTGATTCTTTTAAAGATGATTATTATAACTGTTCTATTGGTCAATTACTTTATAATAGGGGAGATCTTAAGAAAGCATGTCAACACTTAGCATTGGCCAGCCATAACAAGCAAGACGTTTACTTTGGTTTCTTTGTAAAGAAATTACTGCTAAGGATAGGTTATGAAAGCAGTGATCCCTTTCTTGAGTCATATATTGATGCGTATAGAAAACACTTGGAGCGCCATCGAAAGAAAATCGGAGAAAATGCTCAGCTCCTTGATAAATTTTTTAGTCATTACAGAATGTTAGAGCGAGCACGCTGGGATAAAAAAGGAATGGAAATTCTCCTCAACAGGTTGATTGAAGAGGAGAATTTCCCAGACAGAGATTGGCTAATAGCTATGGCTCGGAAAAATCTAAAAATAGGCGCTATTCCTGCGTAACTTGTTAACCTTCTTGACTATCGTTTCTGGTAGGCGATGGATTCTAATGAAGCAAAATTTGTTCCGAGAGCTTATTAAACTTGGTTATTGCTACAGCAGTATAATAACCACCCGGAAGCGGACTTAAGTCAAGCGTACACTGCTGTCCTGAGCAATAGGTTTCAGCCACTAACTGAAGTGACATGTTATAAACCAGCAGCCTTTTTAATGGGTCATTGGGATTGTCTGATTCCGCAATCAGAATTTCCCCTTCCATCTCAATATCTATCGCCTCAATACTCTTCTTGATAGCAGGCATTCCTGAAAAGGAAACAAAAGGTTGAGCAATAAGCGCACACATGAGTATAAGAATGCTTTTCATGACTAAAAAATTTTGTGGTTAAAAAAGAGCTCACCTTAACCCATGGCAAAGCGCTTTGCCGGCAGATGCGCGTGTGGAAGGCACATCAATTCAGGCTTTTCCGGATCAAGCCTGACGGTGAATAATTACGATAGTCAATGTGGCGATAACTTGGAAAGAAGTCAACTACAATTTAGTGACAGGCTAAATGGGGTGAGGGGAAGGTGAATTGCGTTGAGAAAGATGCAGGAAAAGGAATTGGACACTATAGACGTGAGTCTAAATGCTATCCATCGCATTTTTGAAATTCGAAACCAGGTCGCCCGAAAGGAAAACGGCTTTGTCAACTGAGTGTAAATAAATGGTGCGGCTTTTCAGCAGACGAACGTGAAACAGGTTTACAATAGCACCACGGCTGCAGCGGAAGAAACATCCGTAATCATCGAGTTTTTCCTCAAAGTGCTTCAGCGTTTTGGCAAGCTTCAGATAGGGCGTTTCGTTTACTGTGCTGATTGATTGCTGGTATGATGAGGTGAAATACACGGTTGAATAGTTGTCATTGCCTTCGATCATCACGATGTCGCTCGCTTTGGGATAGATGACAACCCGCTCCCGTGCATTGTCGAAAGCTTTGTTGTCAAATGACAACGGAACAATTTTTTCAAATGATGACATCCTCATTGCGCCTGTAAATTTTGCAACCTTTAGTTGGTCTTTTAGCCGGTCATTTTCAAGTTTTTCCTCAATGGAAAACGCCTTTTTCGCAGGATGTTGAAAGAAACTTAAAATTGACTACGGACGATACCGTAGTCAAAAGGCGATTTGTTTCAAAAATTGCTTAGCCTGATGCGTTTACGCCATGTAACCACCATCGGCAACATAAATGCCTCCGGTGCAGTATGACGCGGCATCTGATGCAAGAAACAGCGCAAGTCCTGCGATATCCTCCGGTTCGCCCATGCGCTGGATTGGTGTTTTGCTAAGGAAGTGATTCAGGATTGAATCATTCTCCCAAAGAGCTCGACTGAATTTCGTTTTGATCAATCCCGGACAAATTGCATTCACACGGATATTATCACCTCCCCATTCTCGAGCCATTGCTTTGGAAAGCATGATTACGGATGACTTGCTCACACTATAAATTCCGAGTCCGGGGGAGGGTGTTAATCCCTCGATGCTGCTGATATTGATAACTGAGCCACCGCCTCGTTTGCGCATATCCTGGTAGGCTTCCTTGCAGAGTATAAAAGGTCCCTTGAGGTTCACGTCAATTATTTTATCGAAAGCAGAATCGTCAGTTTCTGAGATCGGACCGAATACGGGATTGGATGCTGCATTGTTCACCACTATATCAATTCCTCCGAAATGCTCTCTTGCTTTGGCAGCAAGATTCTTTATGTCGCCTATCTGCCCCATATGAGCGGCAACTCCTATAGCATCAATATTTTGTTTTTTCAGTTCTGCCGCCACCTCATCTACTGCTTCCTGCCTGCGGCTGGAAACAACAACACTTGCTCCGCTTTGCCCGAGCGCTTCCACAATAGCTTTGCCGATACCTTTACTCGCTCCGGTTACGATTGCGACTTTTCCTTTGAGATTAAATCTGTCTTTTATGTTCATTTGATTTTGTTTTGCCACAAAGGCTGCTAAGACACAAGCGCAAATATCATCATTCTGAAATCTAAGACAAATATTTCCCCACGATCGGCATTCTTCTTCCCATGCCAAATGCCTTTGGAGATACTCTTAAGATAGGCGGTGTTTGATGGCGCTTGTACTCGTTTGTGTTGACCAGTTTCAACACGCGATCAACTAAAGCTTTTTCGAATCCCATTTTCACAAGTTCCTTCGGACCTTGTCTTTTCTCGATGTATTGAAAAAGCACTTTATCAAGAATGGAATATTCCGGGAGGGAGTCAGTATCTTTTTGATTGGGACGCAACTCAGCAGATGGGGGCTTAAGAATGATATTTTTTGGAATTACCTCGGTATCCTTATTGATGTATTCTGCCAACTCATATACCTGAGTTTTGTAAACATCGCCTAATACAGACAGCCCTCCGCACATGTCGCCATATAACGTGCCGTACCCAACGGCTGCTTCGCTTTTATTTGAAGTGTTTAGCAGAATAGAACCATGCTTGTTGGTATATGCCATCAGCATGTTTGCCCGGATGCGCGCCTGAATATTTTCTTCGGCAAGACTGAACACGGCCCCTTTAAAAACAGGAAGAGTATCCAAAAAAGATCTATAAACCGAATTGATCGGAACATTGTCAAAATCCGATCCAAGGCGATTACATAACTCAATAGCATCAGAAACAGAGTGTTCAGAAGAAAACTCGGAAGGCATCAACACTGAGTGCACATTCTCTTTTCCCAGCGCGCGCACTGCGAGCACGAGCGTCACTGCTGAATCAACTCCTCCGGAAAGTCCGAGGATGGCTTTTTGAAAGCCAAGTTTGCTGAAGTAATCTCTTATACCAAGAACAAGCGCATCATGTATTTTCTGAATTTTTGATAAGATGATGGCCTTGTCATCTTTTTGTGTTTTGGCGGAATTGATCAATTCATCCAGATCATATTCACGATAACTCTCTTCAAAATAAGGCAGCTCATCAAATACTTTTCCGGCAGAATTCATAACGAATGACCCGCCATCAAAAATCAATTCTGTTTGCGCACCGATGTGATTAACATAAAATATCGGCAGATTGTAACGTTCGGCATTCGCCTTGAGGACCTTGAGGCGTGTTTCGGTTTGGTTGTAGTCAAAAGGCGAGGCCGAAATATTGACGATGACTTCAGGTGATTCATGAATCAGTTCATCCATTGGGCAAAGCGTATAGAGCGGGTTTTCATTTCCCACGTTCCAGATGTCCTCGCAAATTGTAATGGCAATCTTTCTCTTTTCATAATGCGCTACATGAAAATCGCGGTTAGGCTCGAAGTAGCGATACTCATCAAACACATCGTAAGTCGGCAGCAGCGCTTTATGCACTACTTTTTCGACTTTGCCATTGGAAATGAAATAGGCTGAATTAAAAAGATCTTTGCCTTCGGCTTTTGGATTTCTTGACGGGCCTCCGACTATCACGGATAATCCGATTGATTCGTCAGCAATTTTTTGAATTACCTCTTCACAGCGATTTATGAAATCTTCAAACTCCAGGAAATCCCTGGGAGGATAACCGCAGACGGACAGTTCTGAGAAAATGACGAGGTTGCATTTTCCTTTCCGGGCACGCTCAATAGAATCTTTGATCTTCCGGAAGTTGCTCTCGAAATTTCCGATGTGGTAATTATTTTGAGCGACAGCAATTTTCATGTCGCAAGGGAAGTTAGGTCAGGATTAAATAGGGGAGTAATAGGTTCTTGAGAAAGGTGTCGTATCATTCCGGTTAGAAAAGAACTCCAATCCTCAGGGCTATGTAGTTCATGAACACGCTGTCATCATTGTTATCGCTAACTACATTAAGAAACCCGTTCCTGTAAAAAACACCAGCCAAAAGTGAGGTCTTGTCACTGAATGGATACTCAAATCCAGCCTCAACGTGCAGGCTGAGATTGAAAACATTAGAAACTAAGACCCCTTCAGTATCATCTTTTGCGCTGCGGATGTTCGCGTTGTCGTAGGCTGTGTAATCTCCTTGGGTAAGGTCGAGGTTTGATTTTACCCGGAATGCCATGATTACACCAATACCACCGTAATATCTGAACTTGCCAATATCGTTAGTGCGCATTTTAAAGACTACGGGTATATTCAGATACTGTAATTTGAAACGTGCATTTGTATTCGCAATGGAGGTATCCACGCCTTCAGATTTGAGATGTAAAGTGTCTTTGTAATTTAGATTACCTCCGCATATATCTGCCATAATGCCAGTTGAGAGGATATAGTTTTTCTTAAACGCAATGTCAATCAGCAAGCCATATTCCACTCCACCCCGGACCTTGCCTTTTTCCACCTTGCTCGATTCACTTTTCATCCATGAGATAAGCGGGCTGGCGGTGAGGCCAAATTGAACTTGCTGTCCAAATACGGATGACGAAAGTAAAATCAAAACAATAGGCAATAAAATTCTGGTGCGGTGCATTTTGCTATTTTTAGAGCTGATCTGTAAAAGGGAAATGAAGTTG
>CAYOYI010000002.1:0-4796 GCA_964408105.1 uncultured Chitinophagaceae bacterium
AATACACGGGGCCGTGTTTTTCCTGATAGGTTCACTAAGTATCTGGTTATCCTTTAATTCTGGCAACTGCTCCTTTACAGTACGGGTGTACTGCTCATGTGTCACGACATAGATATTCTCCTTCGGAACAATTTCGGTGAACCGCTCATAGGTTAGCTGAATGAGTGTTTTACCTATGCCCAATATATCTAAGAATTGCTTGGGATAAGAAATTCTACTCTTCGGCCAGAAGCGGCTTCCCACTCCTCCCGCCATTATAGCGACATAGTGGTCCTTATTATCACCCATTCCGGCTAATTATTGTTAAAATCATCTGAAAATTTAATTTTTTACCCCTCGTCAGGGTTGAAAATGCCGCTATTTTGAGTATATTGCACTAATGAAAAATCTTCTGTAAAATTTAGATTCTATCGCCACAAATTTACTTTAAACCCTTAACTGATTGTTGATTATGACGCCCAGAGAGCTAAGAAAAATTATCAGTGTAAGGTATTGTTAATCAATGTCCATTTAGTTTATGTCTCCTTTAGTAGCTACCCCCCTGGCCAACGGGAAGTTAAAGACTGCCCTCCAGGAATATTTTGGATTCAAATCATTCAAAGGTGATCAGGAAGCGATCATCAAAAGCATATTGTCCGGCAGGGATACGTTTGTCATAATGCCCACAGGTGGCGGAAAGTCTCTTTGCTACCAATTGCCCGGGATGTTAAGCAACGGCACCACTATTATCATCAGTCCGCTGATAGCATTGATGAAAAATCAGGTTGATTTGGTAAGAGGCTATAGCAGCAATGAAACTATTGCCCACGTTTTAAACTCATCCCTGTCAAAGCAGCAAATTAAGCAGGTAAAAGATGATATCACAAAAGGCGTCACCAAACTCCTGTATGTCGCTCCAGAGTCGCTCACCAAGAAAGAAAATATCGCTTTCCTGAAGGATGTCAAGATATCTCTGGTAGCCGTGGATGAAGCGCATTGTATTTCAGAATGGGGGCATGATTTCCGGCCGGAATACAGGCGTATTCGCGACATGCTGGAGATGATCGGGCAGAAAGTTCCTCTGATGGCATTAACTGCCACTGCAACGCCTAAGGTGCAGTCTGATATCGTGAAGACGCTGCATCTCAACAAGCCTAACATCTTCCTTTCCTCATTCAACCGCCCGAACTTGCACTATGAAGTGCGTCCTAAGGGGAAAAAGGAGAACGTTCTCAAAGCAATTGCCCAATACATCAGAGCCAACTCCGGGAAATCGGGAATCATTTATGTGCTCAGCCGGAAATCAACGGAAGAAATCGCAGAGTTCCTGAATGTGAATGGTATAAAAGCCGCTCCCTATCATGCAGGGCTTGAACAAGCTCAGCGCGCTCAGATACAGGATCAGTTTCTGATGGAAGATATTGACGTCATTGTTGCCACCATCGCATTCGGGATGGGTATAGACAAGCCGGATGTTCGGTTTGTTATTCATTACAATATCCCCAAGAGCATTGAAAACTATTACCAGGAAACCGGAAGGGCTGGCCGCGATGGGCTGGAAGGAAAGTGTATCGCCTTCTACTCATACAAGGACATTTACAAGCTGGAAAAATTCCTGCGCGATAAGAGTTTATCGGAAAGAGAAATGGGCACTCACCTGCTCAACGAAGTGATTGCTTATGCTGAAACTCCGGTGTGCCGAAGGAAATTCCTGCTGCATTATTTCGGAGAAGATTATAAAAAGGACAAGTGTGGGGCCTGTGATAACTGCCTGAACCCGAAAGAAACCATTGAAGGGAAAGAGTTCCTGCATCTTGCGCTTAAAACTGTTGCTGCCGTAAAGGAAAGCCACAATATCCAGGATATTGTAAATATTCTTGTCGGCAAAAAATCACAGGAGCTGGTGAACTTCGGCTATAACGATCTGGATGTTTTCGGCAAAGGCGAAGACAAGAGCGAAACGTTCTGGAATTCCATCCTGCGCCAAGCGCTGCTGATGCAGTTCCTTAGCAAGGATATCGAGCAATACGGCATCCTGAAATTTACCCCGGCAGGTAAAAAGTTTCTTGCCAAGCCAGTCTCAACACAAATAGCCCTCAACCATGACTTTGAAAAAGAGGCTGCTGAGCAGGATGATGAAGCAGATGATGCACGTCCGTCAGCGCTTGATCCTACGCTACTTAACATGCTGAAAGACCTTCGCAAAAAAATCGCAAAGCAAAACAATTTGCCTCCCTATGTAGTCTTTCAGGATCCTTCCTTGGAAGATATGGCAACTCATTATCCAATAACGGTTGATGAGCTGGCAAATATTTACGGTGTAAGCAAAGGCAAGGCTATTAAATACGGGAAGCCTTTCATCGCGATGATCGAAAAATATGTGGAGGACAACGACATCGAGCGCACTACGGATATGGTGGTCAAAAGCATCGTGAATAAGAGCGCCATGAAGGTCTATATCATTCAGAATATTGACAAGAAAGTACCGCTTGAAGATATTGCCCGGTCGAAAGGATTGAAAATTGACGACCTTTTCACCGAAATGAAAACCATCGTTGACTCAGGTACTAAGCTTCCGATTGACTACCACGTTGATGAAGCTATTGACCCCGACCAACAGGATATTATTTATGATTACTTCCGCGAAGCGGAAACCGATTCGCTTGATGCCGCTTACAAAGAGCTGCAGGACGAAGGAGTCACAATGGAAGAACTTCGACTTATGCAGATCAAGTTTCTTTCGGAGGTAGCGAACTAATATAGACTATTCTTTAAAGTAAACTCTTTTTACACGAGCAGATATCCCGGTAAGTATTTCGTAGGGAATTGTTCCGGCTTGCTGAGCTAATTCCTGAATAGGAAGTTCTTTCCCAAAAATTATCACTTCATCACCCTCTTCCACTCCCGGAATTTGGGTGACATCTATCATGCACAGGTCCATGCAAATGTTTCCGACCGTTGGAGCAGCCAAACCTCTTACAAGCATTTTTCCTTTGCCATTTCCCAGCCTTCTGTCAATTCCATCTGCATAACCAATCCCAACTGTAGCAATTTTTACTTCACGGTCTGCAATGAATTTTCTGCTATATCCTACTGATTCCCCAGCCTTTACCGTTTTGATCTGCGAGATCGTGGATTTAAGCGTGCTCACCTGCTGCAACTGGTCCTGAATTTTACCGGTAGTATCTACTCCATACAACCCAATCCCAAGGCGCACCATATCGAACTGAGCTTCCGGAAAACGAACGATTCCCCCGGAATTAACAATATGACGAAGAATAGGATAATTTAATCCGCGCATCAACTCTTCGCTGGCTTTGGTGAAGCGTTCGATTTGCTGTCTGGTGAAATCATCATGCTCTGCTTCATCGCTCGATGACAAGTGCGAGAAAACTGATTTGACTACTATCAGCGGAAATTGTTTGAGCACATTAACAAGCTCAGAAACTTTTTCCGGAACAAAACCAAGACGATGCATGCCGCTGTCAATCTTGATGTGAACCGGAGATGGTTCCTTAACACCAAAAAGCTTCAGCGACTGATGAAATTTTTCCAAAACCGAAAAGCTGTAAATCTCCGGCTCAAGCTTGTTGCGTATCATCGCCTCGAAACTCCGCACCTCAGGATTCATCACCATGAGGGGTAAAGTGATCCCCGATTTTCTCAACTCGACACCTTCATCGGCATAAGCTACCGTGAGGTAATCAACCAAATTATACTGCAGAACATTTGCTATCTCGAACGACCCGCTCCCGTAAGAGAATGCCTTGACCATTGCCATGATCTTTGTTTGTGGCTTCAGCAGACTTTGGAATACCTGAAGGTTATGCAGAAGGGCGTTGAGGTCAATCTCCAAAACTGTCTTGTGAATTTTCTGCTCGAGGTGCTTGCTGATCTTTTCAAATTCATATTTCCTGGCTCCTTTCAGCAGGATGGTTTCGTTGCGAAAATTTTGAGGTGAAAACTTGGTAATGAACTCGTCCGTTGATTCATAGAAGTCGCTTTCAAAACCATTTTCGGATGCGAACAACTTTTTCTGCTGGGTTATCGCCTTGCCGATCCCAATGAGCCTGCCGATCGCCCGTTCAGAGATCATGTTGCGGACTTCCAAATACAGATCAGCATCGCTCCTTCCGCTTTGCAAAATGTCAGAAAGGATTACCGTCTTTTTTTCATGCTGATGCTGCTGGTCAAGAAAGTCCAGCGCGATGGCAAGCGAACGAATGTCCGAATTATAGCTGTCATTAATAACCGAGCAGTTGTTTATACCGTCCTTCAATTCTAACCGCATGGAAACACTTCCAAGCTGACTCATTTTGTCTGTTATTTTTTTGTCATCAATCCGCAAGTAAAGAAGTGTTGCCCAGCAATGAATGGCATTCTCTATCGAAGCTTCATCGGTGAATGGAATTGCTATGCTCTTTGCTTGTTTCTGGTATATTCCCTCAATTAATGTTTGCGTTTCTTTCTTTTCAACTTTGGTTATTCTGAAATCCGCATCTCCTTTTCTTGACCAGGTGAACAGTCTGAATTTTTTATCCTGCTCATCTTCATGAAGGCGATGTTTAATTTCAGTGATGCATTGAGTGATCTCAGGATAGTCACGGCAGTAGATGAGAATTTTAGAATTGACGAACAGCTTGAGTTTCTCATTTATTTTCTGCCGCACATTTAAAAATCCTTCGGCATGTGCTTCACCTATATTGGTGAAAATGCCGATGTCCGGTCTTATCACTTGCTCAAGAGCTTCCATCTCTTCCGGCACAGAAATCCCTGCTTCGAAAATCCCGAGTGTGTGATTTTCATTCATTTGCCAA
>CAYOYI010000002.1:4806-12648 GCA_964408105.1 uncultured Chitinophagaceae bacterium
AAAGCAAGCCTCAGCATTGTTTGCTTTCCGATTTCCCATCTTTTTTCATTAATTTTGCAAACGGTTTTCGGTAAAACCATCTGCCTGTTTTAGCTTTTTGGGCTTCTGATCACATTGTAATCATCACTGAGCAGCTGAGAGAGCCATTCCTTAATAATTGTTTTACCGTTGCTTCCTGTGATCCCGATAACCGGATATCTGAATTTTTTTCTGTGAAATGCAGCAAGCTGCTGCAATGCGCTAACCGAGTTTTCAACTTTGATCACATTGGCTTCTGCAAGCGAATCGTTTAATGCCGATGGGTCAGAGATCACAAAATTTCTAACGCCCTTGGTGTAAAGATCTGTGATGAACTGATGCCCATCATGCCGTTTCCCTTTGATCGCGAAGAAAAGCAAGTTGGCAGGCTCAATTATTTTCCGGCTATCGTATCCAAGCTGAGATATGCTGGTATCCGTAGAGAACTTTATCAGCTCCCCTTTTACAGCCGCTGCAATTTGCTGAATAGAATACATAAATTATTGCCTTCCGCCTCTAACAAACGGAATAAGGATTTCAAAATTGAATGATTTTTTGATTCAAGCTAATCCGGCCGATTTCAGATCACTCCGGCTTTTAACTTTTCCGCGTTTTCAGCTACCTGTAATGCCGAAATCAATTTGTCAAGGTCTCCGTCAATAATATCCGGCAGATTATAAAGCGTAAGACCGATACGATGGTCGGTCACGCGGCTCTGAGGAAAATTATACGTGCGAATCTTTGCAGAGCGGTCACCGGTAGATACCATAGTCTTCCTCTTCTTTGCAATCTCTTCAAGATGTTGCTTAAGCTTCATTTCATAGATACGCGTGCGCAGCCATTTCATTGCAAGCTCATTATTCTTGAATTGTGAACGCTCTTGTTGACATTCCACAACGATTCCGGTTGGAATATGTGTGAGGCGAACTGCCGATTCGGTCTTGTTCACATGCTGTCCTCCTGCACCCGATGAGCGGAACGTGTCCCGCTTAATGTCACGATCCAAAATTTGTACTTCCACTTCATCAGGCTCCGGAAGTACCGCGACAGAGGCAGCTGAAGTATGTACCCTGCCCTGGGCCTCTGTTTCAGGAACTCTTTGCACACGATGAACTCCTGATTCATACTTCAAGATACCATAGACTCCTTCACCTGTAACTTCCGCTATGACTTCCTTATATCCTCCTTTTGTTCCTTGGCTTTCACTCACTATTTCAAGCTTCCATCCTTTTGTCTCAATGAAACGCCAATACATCCGGAACAGGTCACCGGCAAAAATGCTCGCTTCATCCCCACCCGTTCCCGCACGTATTTCCAGTATCGCATTATTATCATCTTCGGGATCCTTGGGTATGAGAAGCATCTTGATTTCTTCTTCCATTGTTTCTTGCCGGCCCTCTAATTCATCCAATTCATTTTTAGCCATTTGCCTGAACTCTTCGTCTTTTTCTGTTGCAAGAATTTTTTTGTTGGAATCAATGTTGCTTAAAACATTTTCATATTCCTTATACGCCCTGACGATTTTTTCAAGCTCCTTATATTCCTTACTTAATTTGGAATATCGTGCAACGTCAGATATGACCTGGGGGTCGGTCATCTGCTGGCTGATATTCTCCCAGCGTTCTTTGATGGAACGTAGCATTTCAAGCATAACGTGCTGATAAATTTCAGTGCGAATATACGTTTAACGCATCCTTCGTGAGCAGGTAAATTCTGTCCTTTTCTATGGCATCATCATAAGCGCTGGAATCAGGAATTGCAATCTCGCTGGAGGAAAATGTTATTAGATTATAAACCGCAAGCCTGCTGTCCTTGAAAAAAACCAATTGTTCCTGGATTTTTTGAAACTTATGAAGCCCTTTGAGAGGAATTGTTTTAAAGTAAGTGCCATAGGTATCAAAAACAAGGATTCCGATTTCAGGATCGGAGAGGTAAAGAAAATTATCTTTCTCAACCAGGTAGGCCGCCTGGATTACTTGTCCGGTAAGAACGTTCAGGTCTTCGCTTTCAGCAAGAACATTCATCTTGTCATCAATCTTGCGCAACTTGAAAGCAATCTCATCATAAATCCAGATATTATTATCCAGCGCCACACATGCTGCACTTACGCGGTTGCTGCCCAACTCCAATAAATTGATGCGACTTGTTTGCGACAATGTGTTGTCGAGAGTAATGATGGTAGAAAAGTCGGGATAATACACCAGAATTTTCAATGGATTACTCGTACTTACTAAAGAAATATTCCCAAGTGATTTGATGTTGTTTGAGAATAATACTTTTCCTGACGAACTGATCTTTAAAATTTCCTGTCTGTCCGTCACTACATAGGCATTGCCTAATTTGTCAGAGCTAAGCAAGGTTCCTTTTAGCGGAATGCTTTTGATAAGCTGATGCGTTGCCTGCTGACAAAATCCGGCAGAACCAATCAGGCTACTCAGGCTTATAATGCTTAATCTCAAAATGCTGCCCATCGAATTCGGCATACGTGAAGCAAGTTATCCAATCTCCGAGATTTATAAAACGACTTTTCCCATTAATTGAGATGTCGAGCGGAAGATGACGGTGGCCGAAAATCAGGAAATCATAGTGTTTTGTTTCTAACAGTTTTTTTGAGTAGATGATCAGCCATTCTTTTTCCTCTCCAAGAAATGGCTCTATCTGCCCTCCTGCGGAAACATACCGACTGCGCTTTGACCAGAAATCTGCAACGGCAATTCCAATATCGGGATGAAGCCATTTGAATAGCAACTGGCAAAAACGGTTTCTGAAAATGACCTTTAAAACTTTATACCCATAATCTCCCGGACCAAGTCCGTCACCGTGTGCGATGTAAAAATCCTTTCCGCGAATTGTCTTTACAACAGGATCGTGATATACTGGAATCCTGAGCTCTTGTTCAAAATAGCCCCTCATCCATACGTCATGATTGCCTGTAAAGAAATGAATCGGAATACCCGCGTCTGATAACTCGGCAAGTTTTCCCAGAATCCTGGTGAACCCTTTTGGAATTACTCTTCCGTATTCAAACCAAAAATCAAAAAGGTCTCCGACTATAAAAATTTCTTCTGCAGAGCCCTTTATTTCGTCAAGCCACTTTACAAGAAGCTTTTCTCGAATAAGACTCTCGGCATGATTGGGGGTGCCTAAATGAGCATCTGAAACAAAATAAATTTTCTTAGTGCTGTTCACTTCGGCTTTCTGAAGCCGTGAAAATACAAATTAGCCTGGAGAGGATTCACTACTGGTTGGTGATTCAGAAACTTGCGGGTTTGGAGTCACTTCCGATTCTTTAACTGTTGCAGTTGTTTCTTCGGCAGAAGCGGCAGGTACTTCCTTTTTTGTATCTGTGCTTCCATTCTCCTCAAAAGAATGCTTGGTTTCAAAGGGGCGCTTGCCAATCAATCTTTCAAGATCATGCTTGTAAAGTATTTCCTTTTCCAAAAGTTCTTTTGCCAGGGATTCCAACTCATTTCTGTGCTGTTTCAGCAAATCAATTGTGCGCTGGTAGCACGTATCAATTAACTTCTTGACTTCCTCGTCAATGATCTTAGCAGTTTCTTCGGAATAAGGCTTACTGAAGTTATATTCATTGTTGGGATCGTGATAAGAAAGATTTCCGACTTTCTTATTCATACCATAGATAAGGATCATTGAGTATGCAAGCTTGGTGATGCGCTCGAGATCGTTTTGCGCACCGGTTGTAATCTTGCCAAAAACAATTTCCTCTGCTGCCCTGCCGCCAAGTGACATACAGATGCTATCCATCAACTGTTCAGTTGAATAGAGATATTGTTCTTTAGGTAGATACTGTGCAAACCCAAGGGCTGCGACACCTCGGGGTATTATGGAAACTTTCACGAGCGGATCGGCATATTCGAGGAACCATCCGCAGATAGCGTGTCCTGCTTCATGATATGCAACAACCTTCTTCTCTTCAGGAGAAATGAGTTTGTTCTTTTTTTCCAACCCACCGATTACGCGGTCTATCGCGTCATTGAAATCGCTCATGTCAATTGCCTTCTTGTTACGTCTTGCGGCAATGAGTGCGGCTTCGTTACAAACGTTTGCGATTTCTGCTCCGGCAAATCCGGGTGTCATCGTTGCGAGCCGGTGCAGATCAACTTCCTGTGCCAGTTTCAGAGGCTTGATATGCACTTTAAATATCTGTTCACGACCAACTAAATCTGGTTTGTCAATTGAAATCACCCTGTCAAAGCGACCGGGACGAACCAGCGCGCTGTCTAAAACATCAGGACGATTGGTAGCTGCCATTATAATAACTCCGGCATCAGTGGCAAAGCCATCCATTTCAACGAGCAATTGATTCAGGGTATTTTCTCTTTCGTCATTGCCCTGAATGATACTTCTTCCGCGAGTTCTGCCGATAGCATCAATTTCATCTATGAAAATGATACATGGCGCCTTTTCTCTTGCCTGCTTAAAGAGATCACGTACTCTTGATGCACCAACTCCAACAAACATTTCCACGAAATCAGAACCGGAAATTGAGAAGAACGGAACCTTCGCTTCACCGGCAACGGCTTTCGCCATGAGAGTTTTTCCAGTACCCGGAGGCCCAACAAGTATCACACCTTTAGGAATCTTCCCTCCGAGTGAAGTGTAGCGCTGAGGGTTTTTCAGGAAGTCAACAATTTCCATCACTTCCTCTTTGGCTTCATCTAATCCGGCAACATCTTTAAATGTTATCGTAACCTTGGCATTTTCATCAACAAGCAGCGCCTTTGATTTACCTATGTTAAACAACTGTCCGCCCGGGCCACCAGCGGCACCACTCACCCTGCGCATGATGAATATCCAAATGACAACAAGAATTGCGATTGGCAGCAACCAGCTGAATAAATCCCTTGACCAGTCGCGCCTCTTAATAAATGTAATGCTGATCCGGTCTTCTGGAGAAAAAGCCTGTTGCGCTTTATCCATCTCCTGCTGGAAATATTCAACCGAGCCGATAGAAAACTCATAGTGCGGGCCTTTGTTTACACCGCCCCATGAAGTCTGTGCAACATCCTTGTACTTTTCGTTCGTTAGCCGGCCCTCTTTGATATAAACCTCAACGAACTCATTATTCACCACGATCAATTTCTCGACATCGTGCGCTTTAAGCATCTCTTGCTCGAACGTACGGAAATCAGTTTCCTTCAGTGTTGGGCGAAAACTGAAAAACTGCAGACCGAGCAACAGAATGGCAATAGCCGCATAAATCCAGTAGTAATTGAATTTTGGATTCTTCGGCAAAAGGGAAGGTATCTTCTTATCTTTCTTCTGCTTATCCTGACTCTCTTTATTCTTATTTTCTTCCATTATCTTTTTTACTCGTAATCAATCCTTTCGGCATCATGCCACAACTCTTCGAGCTGATAAAACTCTCTTCGCTCTTTCAAAAAAACATGAACCACAATATTCACATAATCAATCAACACCCATTCATAGTTCCCCTGCCCTTCTGAATGATAAGGGCTCTCTTTCAAAACCTCTTTCACTCTTAATGCCACATTGTCCGCGATAGCTTTTACCTGCACTTTTGAGGTGGCGTGACAGATAACAAACATATCTGTTACAGCATCTCCAATTTTCCTTAAATCCAGGCTAACAACGCTTTCTCCTTTCTTATCTAAAATTGCCTCTACGACAACATCTTTTAGCTTTGATAGTTTTGTTTTGCCCTTAGATCTGGCGCTTAGCGTTTTGGTGCTCAAAAACTATTCCTGTCTTTTATATTACGAACTTTTGAAAGTCTTTAAAATTAACCATTCTTTTGAACTCTGGTAACAACAAACTCTTTGTCGGCAAGGTTTTCATCAGGCTTGAAAAAGTTGATTCTACCAATGTTTATGCGAAGCAACTTCTTTCAAAAAGCAAGCCAGATGAAGGAACTGTCATAATTGCCTATCATCAAACACAAGGTAAGGGTCAGTTTGGCAAGACCTGGGAAAGCGAAGCAGGGAAAAATCTAACGTTCAGCATAGTTTTTTATCCTTCATTCCTTTCTGCATCTAAACTTAATTTACTCAGCCAGGCCGTGAGTTTAGCGCTTCTTGATTTCTTTGAACATCATTTGCAAGTTCAGGCCAGGATCAAGTGGCCAAATGATATTTATTGCCATGACAAAAAGGTAGCAGGTATTCTGATTGAAAATGCTTTATTGAATGGATTTGCCGATTATTCCATCGTTGGAATCGGCATTAATGTAAATCAAACAATGTTTAGCCCGGAACTGCCGAATCCGACTTCCTTAAAGTTGATCTTTGGGAAAGAATTTGATTTACACAACTTAATGATGTCGCTTTGTCCATTTATTGAAAAGCGTTATCTGCAACTTAAGAACTCGCAAACAGAAACAGTTTCATCCCAATACGAAACCAGCCTTTATCGCCTGAACGAAAGGATATCATTTTTTCACTCCGGCCAAAAGCTTGACGGTTTTATCCGGGGAATCAATGCGGAAGGATTACTTGAAATAGAGATCAATGGCGTGCTTCGATATTTTAATCACTCAGAGATCGTCTTTCCGGTTGGGTTTTGATTAGTCTGCATAAAATCCTAACTTAGCCTAACACTTGTTAGGTTAATGACAGTTGTAATATCAAAACGGAAAGAGGAAATACTTATCACCGCTCAGAATCTGTTCAGGGAGCGGGGCTATGCAGCCACTTCCATGCGTGACATAGCAAAGGAAGTAGGTGTTGAGCCTGCCAGTCTTTACAGCCATTTCAAATCCAAGGATGATATTCTTCAGTTCATCTGCTTTGAAATTGCCAATGAATTTCTGGAAATGCAGGAGCCTATTCTTAACGCTATTTCAAATCCGACAGAAAAACTTAAGCGCGTTGTGGCAGGCCATGTTAATACTATCCTTCAAAACCTTGACGCGGCTTCGGTGTTCTTTAATGAGTGGAGGCATATGAAAGAGCCTGACCTTTCACGGTTTGTGGAAATGCGCGAGCAATATGAAGATGGCTTTAAGCAAATAATGGATGACGGTGTGACCAGTGGTGATTTCAGAAATATTGACATCCATTTTTTTATACGGATGCTTTTTTCAGTGATCAATGGTGTTCACGAGTGGTATCGAACAAGCGGTAAAGTTTCCCCGGATGAGGTCGGGGAAAAGATGAGCGAATTTATTTTAAGGGGAATTGCAATTCAATAACATGTACGGTAACCTTTCCATAACAGAAGACCTAAAGGCCAATCGCCCCAAGGTTCAGGAAGACCCTGAAAAGCTGGCTGAGTTCCAGGCCAAGATTGATTCCGGTGAAAAGATCGAGCCGCACGACTGGATGCCCTCAGAATACCGCAGGCAGCTTATCCGCATGATCGAACAGCATGCGCACTCAGAGATCATTGGCGCTTTGCCCGAAGGAACATGGATCACGCGCGCACCGAGCCTCAAACGCAAACTTGCGCTCATCGCCAAAGTGCAGGATGAAGTCGGGCATGGCCATCTGCTTTACAATGCAGCGGAAACATTAGGCAAATCGCGTGAGCAGATGATAAACGACCTGATCACAGGAAAATCGAAATACTCGAACGTATTTAACTACCCTGCCAAAACGTGGGCTGACGTGACGGTTATAGGCTTCCTTATAGATGCTGCCGCAATTGTAAACCAGCTTGCTAATGCAAAAGGCTCATACGGCCCTTATTGCAGAGCACTTGAGCGGATCTGTTACGAAGAATCGTTTCACCTGAAGCAGGGGCATGAGGCTTTTGTCTATCTCGCCACCGGAACAAAGAAGCAGCGCGACATGCTGCAGGATGCCGTGAACCGCTGGTACAAACCAATCATCCACTTTTTCGGGC
>CAYOYI010000002.1:12658-27306 GCA_964408105.1 uncultured Chitinophagaceae bacterium
TGGAAGGTGAAGATGGCCACCAATGATGAGATGCGAAATCAATATTTCGATACTTACGTCCTGAAGGTGCAGGAAGTGGGTATCACTTTCCCCGATAAGAATTTGAAGAAGAATGAGAAAACCGGCAACTGGGAATTTTCAGACCCGGATTGGGATGAGTTTTTCAGAGTGATTAATGGCGATGGCCCGTGCAATAAGGAGCGCCTTGCGGTGCGCAAGTGGGCTGAGGAGCACGGCCGCTGGGTACGCAAGGCACTTTTCAATCCGGCAGAAAAATACATGATACCGCTGTCATGAAATCTCTTGACCCGCGCATAAACCGCCTAGGCCTGCCAAAGGATATCGATCCGGTGGCAGAGCATGAATACTGGCAAACGTATGAAGTGTTTCACCAGGATAAGCGCGGGCGCCAGCACGAGCATGTCGGCTCGGTGCACGCTCCCGATGCGGAGCTTGCGCTCGTGTTTGCGAAGGAACAATTCGCCCGGAGAAAAAAATGCGCGAACATATGGGTGGTGAAGACCTCAGATATTTATGCCTTCAATCTTGAAGACGAAGACATGTTTGCCACCACCCCCGAAAAAACATATCGTGAAGCCAGCGGCTATCGCGTGGCTGACAAGATCACTGAATTCAAATCAAGGAAATGAAGAACGCGATAAAAGACCTCCTGCTGAAAATGGCAGATGATGCCCTCATCCTCGGGCACCGTAATTCCGAGTGGACCGGGCTGGGGCCTGTGCTCGAAGAAGATATTGCGTTTTCATCTATGGCGCAGGACAAGATCGGCCACGCGCTTGCGCTTTATTCCATCCTGCATGAAGATTATTCGGAGCCCGATCCAGATACGCTTGCTTACAAGCGCAATGAAAAAGAATTCCGCTGCTGCCATCTCGTGGAGATGCCTATCGGTGAATATGATTTCAGCCTTGTGCGCCATTTCTTTTTTGATCATGCGGAGATATGCCGGTATAAACTGCTCGAGCAATCATCAAACGAGCGGCTTGCTGCGCTGGCAAAAAAGGTTCACGGTGAATTAAAGTATCACGTGCTACATGCAGATACATGGATGAAGAGACTCGCGAAAGCCAATGAAGAGAGCCGCGCGAGAATCCTGTCATCAGTTAAGACCAGCTACCCGCTTGCGCTCGGGATATTTGAAAAAAGCGAATGGGAGGATGACCTCATCAAAAAGAAAATATTCGCTGGGGAAGTTGCGCTGAAAGAAGCGTGGCTGAAAAGCATGCAGCCTGTGCTGGAAGCTGCAGACATAAAATTACCCGCAGGAAAAACGGAGCCCGCTTTCGGTGGCAGGAAAGGCTTCCACACCGAATACCTGAAACCCCTGCTCAATGAAATGACTGAAGTGCTCCGCTTTGAGCCCGAAGCCGAATGGTAGTTATATGTGCCTTGACGTCATTGCGATCCCGATGGTTATGCCTCAGCGTGTTGGCATCGGGAGAAGCAATCCTTTCTGATTTGAAGGGGATTGCTTCACTCGCAAAGCCTCGTTCGCAATGACGAAACTGATAAACCAGTAATTCATTATGCATCAGCCAATTGATTCATGATTACCGCTGACGATATCCTTACCGCTCTCCATGAGGTGAAAGACCCGGAGATACCGGTGATCTCGGTGGTTGACCTCGGCATCATCACGAATGTGAAGGTGAAAGATAATTCAGCCGTCATCACCATGACGCCAACCTTCGTGGGATGCCCCGCGATAGCCATGATGCAGCGGCAGATAAAGGAGAAGGCTGAAGCGCTTGGCTTTGAAAAAGTGGAGGTGCTGGTTGACCGCGAGCATAAGTGGAGCACCAATGATATTTCAGAGACCGGGAAAGCCGCCCTCAAGAAATTCGGCCTCGCTCCGCCACGGGCTGTTACCGCATCTGTTGAACTTGAAGATTTTCGCGAGGTGGAGTGCCCGCATTGCGGCAGCACGAACACTTCACTGAACACTCCGTTCGGCTCTACGCTTTGCCGTGCGATACATTATTGCCACAACTGCAAGCAATCGTTCGAGCAGTTCAAACCGAAGTGAGGGCTTGTTATAATAACAATTCAAACTCAGGATGCAAGATTGAGGGATATGAGAGGGGAATGTGAGGGGTAGCTAATACATTAGCCACGATTCGTTAATTTGCCAGTATCCACCTCGTTAGTCTTTTCTTTTCGCTTTTTTCTTCTCTCCTTAAGTTTCTTAAAAAAATAACTAAGTGTTGCTAGCACATCAATATCTCCAAAATCCATTTGCAAATGAAAGTTTCAGGCATCTCGCTTCTTCGAATAAAGTGGACTACAATAATGAAAATTCCAAATGCTAAGAACATTATAACTAAAGCAAAAAAAGCTATGTTCGCTCATTGCCGTGTAAGTTTATTGAATTTAGTTACTCTGAAAAATTAGAATATTACCACTAACACCCCCCTTACGCAGAAAGGCGCGCATGGTTATGTTAAGATACAATCTTATGACTATTCAAACTACAGGAGGCAAACTTGAGGGAGAAAGCTCTCCAATAGGCGGCAACATCCTGGCGGAGGTAAGAGCACTGCTACCACGCGCTCACCACTACCCACTACTCAAACCTCCATCCCTATGGCTTCCGCAGTGAAGATGAAATCGAATTCGCTGCCGTTGGTTTTTGAATAGGCGACTTCAGCCCCGATCTGTTTTGACATGCCCTTGATGATCCGCAGCCCGAAGGTGGTGGTTTCCTTAAAGTATCGCTCTGACTTCAATCCCGGGCCGTTGTCCCAATAAGTGAGCCTGATCTTATGGTCTTCAGGTGAATTATTTTCTCCGGTGGAAATGTGCCGCAGTTGAATTTTTATTTTTCCTTCTCCCTCTTTATTAAAAGCATACTTGAATGAGTTGGTGAGCAATTCATTGATGATGAGCCCGAGCACGTTGGCCTTGTTGAGCGGAATTCTCATGGCAGGGCAATCCCACGAGAGCGAAATCCTGTTAGCCTTTTCATGATACATGGATTGTATCTGCGCGATGAGGCTTTGGATGAATGAGTCGAATTGCACGTTTTCCAGCTCGCCTGTTTCATAGAGGTTTTCATGCACTAATGAAACGGATTTCACCCTGCTCAGCGAGTCGGCTATCGCACTTTTTGCCTGCTTGTCGTTCAGCGACTGGCTTTGCAAGGTGAGGATGCTCACAATGTTATTCAGGTTGTTTTTGATACGGTGGTGAGATTCATAGCGGAGCATTTCCTTTTCTTCCACCAATTGCTCCTTTTCCGCAAGGGCTTTTTCGAGGATCTCGTTTTTATGCACCAGCTCTTTTGACCTTTCCTTCACGGTATTCTCCAGCACGATATTCTGCTCGAGCACCATTTGCTCGTTCTCTTTTGTTTTTTCAAACAGATCCCGCTGCGCCTCATCCTTGGCTCTCTGAATATCTTCCTGTTCCCAGCTAAACCGTTTTGATAAAAGGAAAGTGAGCACAATGGATTCTATAAGGATGGCGATGTTTACATGGCTGATGCCGTAAATGTATTTAGGACGGCCGGTTTGGATAAAAACGACTTCTACAATAACGAGGAACAGGTAGATCAAATAAGCTAAAGCGAAATAATAGCCCACCCGATTGCGGTTATATCCCGCTGACAGCGCGAGGGTGAAAATGAAGCCAAGCGTGATCAAAGCGTTTGCCTGATTCATGATAAGCACCACCTTGTATGGCATCAGCAGATGGCAGGCGCCCCAAACAATTAAATACAGCATAACGCCAACTGACAAATTATAAAGACGGGGAACATATTTTTTGATTTGCAGGAACCAGATAGCGTAGAGCGTGGCATTCACATAAGCCACTGGCGATAAAGAAGCATAGGTTTTGATTAAATCTATGTTCGGAAACAAGTAAATAATATAGCCATCCATGACCAGCCCAGATATTAATAAGTATACAAAGACCACCGAAGCATAATGCAGAAAATCGAATTTACCCAGCGAGATAAACCAAAACAGATTGTACATGATAACCCCAAACAAGATACCCGCATATATTCCATAGGTGATCTTCAGTTTGGTAGATTTGACTTCATAAGTTTTCACATTCTCCACTCTTGCCAATACCGGTGGTGAATGGGAGATCATGCGGATAAAATATTCGTGGTCACCGCGCAACAAGGGAAAAACCTGGTAGCAATCCCTCACGGGCTTCTTATCAAGGTGAACATCTGATCCAGCTTTGTAAGATTGCCATTTGCCATCAGGCATTTTGAAATACAGATCGGCTGTGGGAATGATCGCCTGTGCGAGCACGAGCAACAGGCTGTCAGCGGTTTCATTCTTCAGCGAAAACCTGAGCCAGTATGGCGTGCCGCTGAAATCAAAACTTAAAACATCTTCAGTTGATCTTGTGAATTTGCCGGTCAAAGCCGGACTGCTCACATCCTGGATGGTCAGGGTGCCCTGCTCATCTCTCAGCAAGTCCATCTGCTGGCCTATTCTGAGAGAGTTTTGATTGGCGTTCCATACAACAGTTTCTGCCCTGCCTGTTAAGCCAATTAATAGGGGTAGGAGCAGAAAGAAATTTCTCATTCAGCTACGCGCTTATAACTTTCAGTGTGGTCGCAATGCTTGGTATGTATTCCCTGCAGATAAGCATATACGATCCACCATATCCAACAATATACGCTAAAAGGCAGATAACCCAAATAGCCAACTAGAGGCATTTCAAAAATATGGAATCGTTCTACATACGGAATGTTGTAAGCCCAATAGGCGGGAGAATAAGTGAGTATCACTTCTCCGTTTTCATGAATGCCGCTGAAATAATTCCATCCTTCCATAGCGATACCCTGAAACAAATAAGCCAGTGCAAATACGAGCAAAGGGTTCCAATCGCCTTGCTTAAGAGGTGTGAAGGGCGTCCAAATATTCATCAGCGACAGCAGCACGCTGAAGATGATAACAGGCCATAGCCAGAGAGTGGTGTACAACTGCTCGGGATATAATCCCATGAAAAACATTCCGGCAAAAGACATCACCAGCAGAAAGATCTTCAGCCATTTCGGAAAACTTAGAGACCATCCTGAACTGAAGCGTTTGCGGAATACTTTGAATGTAAGCAGCAGGTCATACCATTCAAATGCCATTGGAAGCAAGCCTGAAGATCCGATCAACGCATAAAGCAAAAAGTATGACCGGGGAATTAGTTCTCCAAAGGGGTAATACCAGTTCATCTTCACATAAAAGTTCAGGAATTCAAAAAGCATCCATCCTGAAACAGATGCGCTGCCGATCCCAACCATCTCTATGGGATGTTGACCGATTATGGATCTCCCCCCGGTGCGTTTATAGACGATTCCATCAAGCAGCAGCGTGAAACCCCAGAAGAGCGGCAGGTCGGAATAATATAATAGCCACTGCGGCTCGGGAACTTTGGCGAAAAGTAAAACGATGGGAACACCCCACAAGATCACTCCCGCCCAAAACCAAATAGGAAATTTTACCTTAGGCGGAGGCGGTTCATCCGGCACGGGAACCTTTTTGAATCCAAACCATCCTGGTATCAAATAGATAAGCGCCATTCCAAGGAAAAGAACAGCTATGATTGTGAAGGCTATCCAGCTAAAGCCGGCAACTTCTCTTGGCTCATATGGGGGGTAGTCAAAAAATCCCGGAGGTAAGCTGCCTCCTTCATGCATCAGCGCTCCGAAAAGCGGAAGGATCAGAATAAGCCCAATGGAACTGAGAAGAAGAAACACTCTCCAATGCTGTGTTTTCATGATTGTTTATTTATTGATGAAAAGTATTTCCTTAAGATTTTGAGTTGTGCCTTCATGGATTCTCTTCTTCATCCGTGTTTCTAAGAAGGGATTACCCCGTTCTGTTCGTATTTTATAATGTTATCCTTCAGTTCCTCCAGCCAGATTTTCAGCAGGGTGCCTTTCTTCAATGTCCCTTCATATTGGTTGAACCAAATCATGAATAGTAAGCTCATATCCTGAAAAAAATTTTCTTTGTTCTTCCAGCCGATTATGCTGTAAACCTGAAAGCAAATGTTGTCGCGCAGTTGCTTTTGGTAATATCGCAACCATTCGGATTCGTTGGAAAAATATCTTCCGTTCCAGTCCAGTTCTACCGCTTTGCAAAAAGAACTGAACCGGAAGTTGCGGTAAGATGAATTTCCCAGATAATAATCTTCCAGAATTTCAGTTACTCTTTGACCGTTGTCAGTATTTATTTTGTAATTCTTTCCAATTACGAAAGCGTCAATATTACCCAGCATATCGGATCCGGGTGCATCATTGTCAATGAATTCCTGCTCTCTTTCTGGTCCGATTGGTTCTTTACCATTTTGTTTTTGTGCGAGCAGAAAATCAGCTGATGAACTTGCGATGTCTCCCAGCCAGGTGACAATGTCCGCATTTGAATCAACACTGGGACTTATGTATAGATTGGGCCGCCAGCGTAATAAGCCAACGCTGTCATGATGATTTAATGCATCAAGGCCGGCTAAAGTATGCGCGATGTCGCAATAATGGCCGTCAGACAAAACGACCTCCTGCCGGTGGTATTTATAAATTTCCGGAGTTTCGCCTTCCATCGAATCACCATATACGCGATCATTCGATTGGTAACTTACTTTTCTGTACTTGGGACGGTAAGGGGCCTTATGATGATCCGTTTTGTGCCATCTTAATTTCTTGGCGCCTTTTTTTAATAATTCTTCCGGCCCTTCTTCAGGCTCATCAACGATGTCAACACGGTATCTGTTTTCAACCCAGGCAGCTTGTGGTATCAGGTGCTCATCCCATCCCCATTTGTCATAGAATATTTTCCGCAACCGCGTGATCATCAGTCGCGTATTATTCTGCTCGCCCTGCCAGTAATCTTCTTCCTTTCTGAGAAGGTCGAGAAACTCGTTTATAGTCAAAGGATCATAGTTACTGTAACGGGGTTCACCCCGTTTGCTCATAAGCGGTTGTGTTAGCAGATTCATCGTGGCAGGTTGTATTATTATTGTCGAATGCTGCGTTCACTCTAAGATATAAAAATGATTTTATAAACAAAATGCAGGAATAAATGCCAGAAATATTTGTAAAGGAAATTTAGTTATGGATTAACTTAATGCTAACTGAATTGTCGGGTTCTTAATAAGCTAATCGTATTAACCGGGGGCAGCCTCAGTTGGAAAACCTGAAGTTTTTTGAGGGGAGTCTGTAATTTACCCCTTCAAATGATACGCCTTAGGTTTCGTAAATGCACGGATGCCGATATAAGAGAGTGTGGAACCAAATCCCGAATGCTTTCTCCCTGACCACGGCAGGTTGGCGCTCACCCGGTCGCAGCAATTCCAGTAAACGGTGCCGGAGTCAATCTGCTTTAAAATTTTATCAGCCGTTTCTTTATGGTCGCAATATACAGCAGCGGTGAGGCCGTATTCGGTATCTTGCATGAGTTGCACGGCTTCATCATCGCTTTTCACTTTCTGAATTCCTATCACCGGGCCGAATGATTCATCTTTCATCACACTCATGTCGTGCGTGACATCCGCCAGCACAGTCGGCTCGAAATGGTTTCCATTGCCTTCGATTTTTCTTCCGCCTGTTAAAACCTTAGCGCCCTTCTTCACGGCATCTTCCACCTGCTGTTGCAGCACATCGAGTTGTTGCTTACGCGTGATGGCGCCTATGTAGGTTTCTTCATTTTCAGTATTTCCTTTTTTGAAACCTTTCACTTCATCAACAAAGTGCTTGACGAATTCATCATAGATTTTTTCATGAACATAAATACGTTCAACAGCACAGCAGCTTTGTCCGTTGTTGTAAAATGCGCCATCGGCTGAAGCTGCTGCAACAGCTTTCGGATCTTTATTGTCATTCGGAACGTAAAGCGGGTCTTTGCCTCCCAACTCAAGCTGGCAGGGAACCATCTTCGGTGCTACACGCTCATAAATGTATTGCCCGGTCTTGTATGAGCCGGTGAAGTAATATCCATCAAGTGGAAGGTCGAGTAAGGTTTCACCCGCTTCTTTCGCGCCCACCACCACTTGAAAAACATCTGTGGGAACGCCCGCCTCATGCAGCAATCGTCCAATTTCCAGCCCGGTCAATGTGCTGAATTCCGAAGGCTTGTAAAGCACTGCGTTCCCGGCAATCAAGGCTGGAATGAAAACATTTGTTCCAACGAGATAAGGATAATTCCATGCAGAGATATTCGCAATTACGCCAAGAGGTTCGTAGGATATTTTCTCAGTTAGTTCTTGTTCCTGATGCACTACGTCATCAGCCAAAAACTTTTCAGAGTTCTCTAAGAAAAATTTTATCCTGTTTCGCGCGCCTTTGATTTCATTATGCGATTGGCGGATAGGTTTACCGACTTCCCGTGTCAGAGTGAGTGCAAGGGAATCTCTATTACCTTCAAGCAGCGAATCAAACTTCGCGATGATCTCGATTCTTTTTTTCAGCGACAGCGCAGCCCAATCTTTCTGAGCCTTCCTTGCCTTTTGAAATTTTTGCTGAATTAATTCTTTTGAATCTTCAACGAGTTCTTTAATTAATTCTCCGTTAGCTGGATTGTAGATTTTCATTTTGGTTTGGACTTCTTCTTTTATCATTTGAAGCGCTTTGGTTTGAAAAATTTGCCACTAAGGCACGAAGACACTAAGAATACCTTCGTGCCTTAGTGGTATTATAGCGAAAACGAATCATTCGCAAAACGACAAGAACTTATTATAAACCTTATCGCCATCAATCAATTTCCCGTTTTTGTAATTGTAAAAAAACTCTGGGTGCCATTGTATAGCCATCACCTTTCCTTCCTCCGCACCCATCCAGCCAAAAGCCTCAATAATATTATCAACAGGTGAAACCGCCATTACCTCCAGTTCTTTTCCTAAATCTTTAATCGCTTGGTGATGGGCTGAGTTAATAACTCTATCAGATTCGCTTTCGTGCAATTTATCTAACAGAGTTCCCCTGGTGAACGCGACTTCATGCGAAAGCTGATCATATTTCACGGCATCACGATGGACAAGCGCATCTGGATTTTGGGTTTTGATATCCTGATATAGTGTGCCGCCAAAGTACACATTCATCACTTGCAGCCCGCGACAAATACCAAGAACAGGTTTGCCATGTTTGATCGCATAATCCAGCAAGGCAAGTTCATAATCATCTCGATACTTATCGCCCAGCCATTGCCCGATGGGCTTCTCGCCATAGGATTCGGGAGCCACATCAGTTCCTCCCTGGAAAACAAATCCGTCCAACTCCTGGAGAAAATGCTTCATCTTGTCACCATACAGATCGGGAATAAGAATCGGCATGACATTCTCGCGTGTTAGGTAGGCAGCCATATCTTTCTCGATATAGCAAAGTGTTTTTGGACCGAACACTTTACGCTCCGGGTCGGGATAAAAAAAGGAAGAGGCAACACCGATCTTGATCATGCGGTGGCAAAGTTATTTCAAATCCACCGTCTCACCTTTTTCATGTAATCGAGATATTCCTGGCCTTGCATTTTTGACAAAAACTCTTCTTCCAGCCTCACCTGCACTTGCAGTAACACGTAAGTTAAAGCCAGCAGAAGCAAAGTAGCTGCAGCAGGGAGCACAAAGAAAAAACCCAGCACCATCACCAACATGCCGAGATAGATCGGATTGCGGGAAAGTGAAAAAATTCCTTTGGTAATGAGCTGAGTTTTTGTTTCCGCATCAATTCCAAAACGCCATGAGTTTCTCATTTGATGTTGAGCCAGGAAAATCAAAACAAAGGCGATAACCATGACCGCAACACCTGCATACTTTAATTCCGACAAGTCCAAATATTCGATTGGCATGAGATAAGGGTCAAATTGCGGAATGAGGCTGTGAACAATAACGATAATACCTCCGAGCATGGTCAGCACAAGACAATAAAAAGCTATAAGTCCGTGAGCGGTTTTAAGCTCCAGCGAAATGGAAGGGCTCTTGCCGATTTCTTTTTTTACTGCAAGAAATCGAAACAAGGCCAGCATTAAAACGGCAAGAGTGAAGTAAACGAGCAGGAAGACACTAAAGAAGTTCATTGCGATTTTTTCTGTTGCTATGTTAAATAATCTTAATTACAATATTCACAGAAATAATTCTTTGGGTTTGGAGTTCTGATGTAAAAAAACTTCATGGATACTCCTTCTGCTACTTCGTTAATTGATCGTCTTAATAACTGGATCAGCACATCAGCAACAATTAAACTTATGGTTATCGGCATACTGATCCTTTTGCTGATGATTCCGGCTTCAATGATACAATCGCTGATCAATGAGAGATCCGGGCGGCAATATGAAGCGGTAAACGAAGTATATTCAAAATGGGGTGGTTCCCAAACCATCAATGGTCCGGTTTTGACAATCCCTTACAAGAAAATTTACCGGAACAAGGATGGAAAAGTAATAAGTGAAAAGATGCACTACATACGCTTCTTACCCGAGGAGCTTAAAATCTCAGGTGATCTGAATCCCGAAACGCGCTATCGTGGAATCTTTGAGGTAGTGGTTTATAATACCAGGCTCAGTATGAGCGGTACATTTCCTCTTGTAAAACTGGATCAGGTAGATGCTGATGAAATTCTTTGGGATCAGGCGTTTGTTTCTGTGGGCATTTCTGACCTAAGAGGAATTAAGGACATCATCAAAATTCAATGGAAAGAAGCTTCAGCAGTATTCGAACCGGGTATCAGCGCTGGTGGCATTGCGTCATCCGGTATAAGTTCGCCAATACCGGTTTCATGGACAGATACCGCATTGCCTCCTTTTTCTTTCGACATCAACCTGAATGGCTCCGAGAATCTTTTTTTCGTCCCGTTAGGAAAAGTAACTGAGGTCAGCCTTCGTTCTGATTGGCGCGATCCGAGTTTCACCGGTGCGTTCCTGCCTGAAAAAAGAGAAATAGGAAATCATGGGTTTGCCGCACAATGGAAAGTGCTTCACCTGAATAGAAATTATCCACAGGTTTGGAATGAAACTCTGCATGATGTGGCAGATTCGGCATTTGGAGTAACGCTTCTTGTACCTGTCGAACAGTACCAAAAATCTACGAGGTCGGTGAAATATGCAATTATGTTTATAGCGCTGACCTTCGTGTTTTTCTTCCTGGTAGAAGTCATGAATGGCCGGAACATTCACCCGATTCAATATATCCTGGTTGGGCTTGGGCTATGCCTGTTTTACACGTTGCTGGTTTCCTTATCCGAGCATCTGAACTTTAACACAGCTTATCTCATCAGCAGTGCAGCGACAATAATTATGCTGACTTTATATTCAAAAAGCGTTTTCAAACAAAAGCTTTTGACGCTGGCAATGTTCTTTGTGCTGATAGGACTTTACGGATTCCTGTTCTCTACGCTGCAATTACAAGATTATTCCCTGCTTATAGGCAGCTTGGGGTTATTTGCGATCCTGTCAACCGTTATGTTCTTATCCCGAAATTTTGATTGGTACGGAGTAAAAAAAGCATGACACTGATCTTCACGGTTTTTGTCAGCGATATTTAGCCGAAACCAGCTTCAGTCCTATAATGGAGCCAATGAGCAGAACAATGAAGAACATCCGCAAAAAATCGGAAGGCTCTTTAAAAAAGATTATTCCAATGAGGGCTGTGCCCGCAGCGCCAATTCCTGTCCACACCGCGTATCCCGTGCCGAGGGGAATAGTTTGAATGGCTTTGTTGAGTAGCACAAAACTCAGCGTAATGCAAATGAAGAATCCTGCACTCCATTTCCAGTCCGAGAAATTGTCGGAGAGTTTCAGGCAAGTAGTGAAGCCGACTTCAAAGAGTCCAGCAAGGATTAGAATAAGCCACGCCATGTTTAAATTTTTAATGAAAAATACAACCCGCTAAGTGAGCTCAGGCTATTTCAAAAAATCCGATCGGAACACCAGGTCCCACAATTTTGAACTCACCCCGTAGCCATGATCGGGATCTTTATAATGATGAACCATGTGGTGCTTCTTCGCTTGCTGAAACCACTTGTTTTTGAAATTAGCATGATGAACGGCATAATGCGTCATGTCATAGACAAGGTATCCGGCCGTAAACCCGGCAAACAAAGGCGCTGCTAAAATTTCCCCGGCTGCAAAATAAAACATCAGGTAAAAAACTACCGCCAAAGGAATACTCACCGGAGGAACCATCACTAATCGCAATGAATCATTCGGGTAAGCGTGATGTACACCATGGAACATGAAATGCACTTGTTCTCCAAATTTTGATTTTGGCTTATAGTGAAAAACAAACCGATGCAAGGTGTACTCGGCAAACGTCCAGATGAAGCCGCCCGCCATAAAATGGCCGGTAATAGAAATCCAATTCATTTCAAAAACAAAACCGGCTTGATAGATAAAGTAAACAACCACAGGGACGAACAAAAAAAGCGGAACAGAAAAATGCACCCGCGAGAATTTATCCAGGAAATCGCTTCTGAACATTCGCGCTGATTCGTCTTTGTTGGAGATGTAGAGCTTAGACACGAGAGCGCAAATTTATGATTGGGAATTCGGGATGGATTGATTTTTGTTAAAAACCAGAATTATGCAACTCAACGTTAATGTTTCATTAACAGCGAATAGAAACAGCTCTTATACCGTTGGCGATATTGAATCGAAATCAATTAATGTACCCGCACCCTATGGTTATCCCGAAGCCGCCTTTGGAATGCAGCCTGCTGATCCGAAGATTTTTGAGGAGATTTCATTTACAGATTCCTCAAGGGGTGCATTACCAACTTCCTGCAATTAGGATTTTGGTGATGGCAATTTCTCAGCAGTAATAAATCCGAAGCGCAGTTACGAACTGCCGGGCGAGCATGAGATTTGTTTGTCTATCGCTAATGATCATAGTTGTCCTGACATTGCTTGTAAAAGGATTTTGATCGAATCAGATGCATTGGCTGATCTGCCTACTGCATTCTCACCCAATGGTGACGACCACAATGATGTCTTCCGTGTGCGGGAAACGTAAAATTGAATCTCAAAATTTTCAACCGCTGGGGCGAGCTGGTTTTTGAAAGCCACGATCCCGAAAAGGTTGGGATGGAACCTACAAAGGTGAGCCGCAGGAAATGGATGTGTGGCTGCTGAATGCAACTTTGAAAACAAATGAAGGGCTTTTCAGGAAAGGAATGTGACCTTGCTAAGGTGAGTAAAAATAAAATCTTCTTCTTGCATTGTTTTATTATCAGGGAGTTGTAAATTACATCGTCAAGTCGCCCTGACCCAGCACTGTTTCTTAGACAATCCTTCCGCATCGAACCGGCAAACAGGGGCTTTTCCTGTGGAAGTTTCAATGACTTCGGCCATGAATTGGAATGAATTTAGACCGTTAAGCTGCGGTGCAGTATTTAGGATCTTCGCCATTGGAATGATCTGTATGTTCGCTCTTTTGGCAAATACCTCATTAGCCCAAACACCACTCCCCAACCCCGACCTTGTTGAGCAATGTCCGTATGACATCATATTTGTCCTTGACGAGTCAGGCTCAATCGTAGGTATGCAGACGGGCACCACGGTGATCGCGCCCTTAGTGAGGGCTGGAGCCAGCGATCTTATTACTGCTCTAAACGGAACAGGCTCTCGTGTTGCGGTGGTTGAGTTTAATTCAACAGCGAGGAGAGTGCCCATTGGAGGTTCTATAAACTATCAGACAGTTAACGGTGCCTACGTCACAGCGTTTAACAACTACATCAGTCAGGACAACAACAATACTCCTGATGCGAATCAATACGACCCCGAAGACTGCACACAATGTTTTACAAATTGGGAAGATGCTTTGAACAAAGCTGAAAACATCAACGCATCCGGGGATACTGCCGACCTCGTGATCTTCTTTACCGATGGAATGCCAACCGCATACATTGACGGCACAGGCAGCGTTATACAAGGCACATCTGCTGCAATAGCCCAACAGGCTTTACTAGATGCTATTGGCGCGGCCAATGCAGTAAAAACCCAGGGTTCCCACATTTTTGTTGTCGGAATGCCTAACCCGAATTTGCCCGAGCCGAATGTCTGGGCCATATCTGACAGCAGCCGCTATCCGGTGCCGGAATCCAATTTCTTAAAAGGAGATTACTCGGTTTCTACTGCCGCCACACTGCATCAGGATCTTGCAGGCCTTGCAGCGTTGCTAACTTCCAATACTGCCACTTCAGGGTTCCAATATCAAATCTCCTGGACAAACAGTTGTGATTCCTTTATGGTAGAATTCACCAATGTCTCTACCGGGGCGACAAACTATTACTGGGATTTTGGCGACAGTATTTATTCCACCGATACCAGCCTGACTCATTTGTTTCAATCCGGAGGGCCGTTTGTGGTAATGCTTGCTGCACATAACAGCGGCATGTGCGGGATCAGCGACACTTTATATGATACGATATCTTTTTCCTTGTCATTGGATACCCTCCTGACAGATTTCTCCTACTCTTATACTCCTGATTGTGACTCGCTTGAAGTTAATTTCACCGGAACCAGCTCTGGTCCCGCCACTTTCTATTGGGATTTTGGAAACGGACAATTCTCTTCCGGCAATACCGCATCAGCGATTTACACATCGGTCGGAGCTTATGATATCACGATGTTTGCTACTCCTGCAGAACGTTGTTATGTCGCAGATACGGTTATGAAAAGTTTTACTTTCTC
>CAYOYI010000003.1:0-26828 GCA_964408105.1 uncultured Chitinophagaceae bacterium
CCCCTCCCACATCCTCCGCCATCAATTCGGCTACTACGAATTCCGCCACAATCAAAAAGCGGTGATTGATAACGTGCTTGCGGGAAGAGATGCATTCGTGCTGATGCCAACGGGTGGTGGAAAATCTTTGTGCTACCAAATTCCCGCGTTGATATTTGAAGGCGTTACGGTTGTGATCTCTCCGCTTATCGCGCTAATGAAAGACCAGGTGGATGCGCTGCGGCTCAATGGCATCAAAGCGGCTTATCTCAATTCAACGTTGTCATCGGCAGAACAGCAATCTGTTATCAACGCACTTCGCGCAAATGAATTGAAGTTACTCTATGTCGCGCCTGAGCGATTGCTGGGCAATGAGGCACAATTCATGCAATTCCTGAAAGGATCGAAAATTTCGTTGTTTGCTATTGATGAAGCGCATTGCATTTCGCAATGGGGACATGATTTCAGACCTGAATACAGGATGCTTTCGCAATTGAAAAAACATTTTCCCGAAACTCCGGTTATTGGGCTCACGGCCACGGCAGACAAGATCACGCAACGTGACATTCTTGAAAAACTGGAGCTGGATCATCCGGGTGTTTTCGTTTCCAGCTTCAACCGTCCTAACATTCATTATTTCATCGAACAAAAGAAGAATCACTATTCGAAATTGCTTGACTATTTAGAGAAACACCGCAATGACTCCGGAATTATTTATTGCCTCTCGCGCGATGCCACAGAGGTGCTGGCTGGAAGGCTTACTGAAGATGGTTTTTCGGCAAAGCCTTATCACGCTGGCCTGGATAAAAATGTTCGTGATAAAACACAGGATGAATTTCTCCGCGATGATGTGAAGATCATTGTCGCAACCATCGCTTTCGGCATGGGCATCAATAAATCAAACGTGCGCTTTGTCATTCATGCTGACCTGCCGAAGAATGTAGAAAGCTACTACCAGGAAACAGGACGCGCGGGCCGTGATGGTGTGCGAAGCGATGCGATTTTGTTTTACGGCCGTGGCGATGTGATGAAGCTGAAAATGTTTTGCGAAGTGGAGAATAATCCGGAGCAAACGAAAGTGCTGCTTGACAAGCTGAACAAAATGGCTCAGCTCTGCGAGAGCCGCGTATGCCGGAGAAAATACCTCCTGAATTATTTCGGAGAAGATGCGCCCGATCATTGTAACAGTTGCGACATCTGCACCGGAAGTTATGAGCAAAGCGATGCAACCGTGATCGCCCAGAAAGCGCTTTCCGCTGTGGCGAGGTTGGAGGAGCGGTTCGGCATTCATTATATAGTTGACTTCCTGCGTGGTTCAAAATCTGAAAAAATCTGGGAGCAGCATAAGCAACTAAAGACTTACGGTGCAGGTGCTGATGTCAGCAAACAGGATTGGCTCAACTATATCCGCGATTTGATTTCCTACGGTTATTTGAAACAGGATGATGGTGAGCGCCCGGTGTTAAAACTCACAGTGAAAAGCTGGAAGGTGTTGAAAGGGGAGGAAAGAGTGATGCTGTCAAAGAAGACTGTTGTCAGCGAACCCGAAACAAAAATCCGCAGCAAAACTGAATTGGTTTATGAACCAGATCTGTTGGAAGAACTTGTCAAGCTCAGAAAATATCTCGCAAGAAAGGAAGACGTTCCCGCTTACATGATCTTCAGCGACATGACGCTGCACGAACTGGCTGCTTATCTTCCGCACACAAAAGAGGAGATCAGGAAAATTTCCGGTTTTGGAGACGTTAAAGTTTCCAAATACGGCACTGCTTTTTTGAAAGTGATCCGTGAGTATTGCGAGATTAACCAACTCTCATCTCGTATCGATTTGAAAACTCCCAAGCGTGAACGAAGTTCTTCTGGCGAGGGGAGAGGCAACACGAGGCTGAAGTCGCTTGAGCTTTTCCGTCAGGGAATACCAATTTCGGAAATCGCAAGGATACGTGATTTGACCGCGGGCACGGTAGAGAACCACCTCTGCTCATTTATAATGTCAGGCGAGGTAATGGTCACTGATTTGGTGGCTGAGGAAAAAATTCCGGTCATAAAGGAGGTTATCCGGAAGATTGGCGGGATGTCGGTTAGCCCGTTTAAAGAGGCTTTGGGAGAAGGCTATAGCTATGGAGAGATACGGGCCGTGATGAATTTTATGACAAGGTATAAAGTGTAAGCAATTTCACCTAATACTACTCCACTAAGCCTTACCTGAAAAGGTTTTCAACATCCGCTCAAAATTTTTTTTCGTTTTGTTGTTTGTGTTGAGTTCGTAGCTTATGTTTGCACCGCCAATTTTGACACTCCCGTGACAAACTCTGTCAAACAACCGAAAACCCCCGATGAACTGTAGGAAAGTCGTTTGCCTCTCTTTGATTTTTTCAGTTTTACTGATTTCAAGTTTTTCCGTTATCGCAGAGCCAACCGAAGCGGTTTTGGCCGGGGAAAAGCTGTTTAAAACCAGTTGTGCAAGCTGCCACAAAGTTGACAAGAAGCTCATCGGCCCGGCACTTCAAGGCGTTGAGCAGCGCTGGATTGATGCCGGTGATTTTGACGGCAAAGCCGGGAGGGAATGGCTGAACATTTGGATCCGTAATTCATCTGAAGCTATTAAAGCAGGGTATCCTTATGCTGTTGAAATGAGCAAGTTCGATGCACAGGTGATGACGGCTTTTCCGCAGCTTACAGATGCCGACATAGCGAATATTTTGACTTATGTAGAGAACGTTCCCCCTCCACCGTCTCCTCCTGGAGGAGAAGTTGCTGCTCCGTCTGGGTCAGGAGAAAACACACAACTGTTCTTATATGGGCTTGTTATCGTCCTTGTTCTTGTAATCCTGTTTTTAGGTAAGCTGTTATCTAATCTCAACAAGATGGTTTTGGAAAAACAAGGCCTTCCAATTCCCATACCTGTTCCATTTTATAAAGACAAGAAATTTGCAGTGACAATCGGCTTATTGCTGGTAATATACATCGGGTATGCCGCAGTTAATGAGGCCATCAACCTGGGCAGGCAGCAGGGTTATATGCCTGAGCAGCCTATTAAGTTCTCTCACAAACTGCATGCGGGTATTGATAAAATTGATTGCCAGTATTGCCACTCAAGCGCAGCAAAGAGTAAAACTTCGGGCATTCCTTCAGTGAATGTATGTATGAACTGCCATAAGGGAATTCAAGAGGGAGCAATAAATGGGAAATACGGCCGCAGGGAGATCACTAAGATTTATGCTGCTGCCGGATTTGATCCCAATACCTTGAGCTATCATAAGCTGGATGATGATTCCGCTGCAATGAAACTATACGCAGAATGGCTGAAGGGAGACGAAAAACACAAGTACACCCAGGAAGATATTGATGAGGTTACTTCATTCGTCAATAAGCCTGTTGAATGGGTTAGGATTCACAACCTCCCGGATCACGTTTATTTTAATCACTCGCAACACGTAACTGTTGCCGGTTTACAATGTCAGACTTGCCACGGCCCGGTAGAGACCATGGAAGAAGTTTACCAGTTTGCTCCTCTGTCCATGGGATGGTGCCTGAATTGTCACAGAACCAACGAAGTGAGCTTTGCACAGAATAATTATTACGAGGATTACCACCGCCTGCATGAGCAATTAAAGGAAGGCAAGATTGATAAAGTTACGGTGGAAACAATCGGTGGCACGGAATGTCAAAAGTGTCATTATTAAAAATCACGACTACGAATGTCGAACGAAATGAAATACTGGAAGGGACTGGAAGAAAAGGAAAGTAACGCCAATTCCAAACTGGCAGATGAATTTCCGGATGAGCTTCCGGTGACCGGGAGTCTGGAAAATGTGGGGAAAGCTCCTTCGAGCAGGCGTGACTTTCTCAAGATGATGGGCTTCAGCGTTACCGCTGCTACGGTTGCAGCAAGTTGCGAGATGCCGGTGAGGAAATCCATCCCTTATGTGGTTAAGCCTGATGAGATCACTCCCGGTGTAGCTAATTATTATGCTTCCACTTATGCTGAAGGCGGAGATTATTGCAGTGTTTTGGTGAAGACAAGAGAGGGTCGTCCGATCAAGATTGAAGGGAATAAGCTATCTAAGATTACTAATGGCGGAACCAGCGCTGTTGCTCAGGCTTCAGTACTTGGATTATATGATAATTACCGCTTGCAAAGGCCATCAGCGAACGGTGAAAAAATAAGCTGGAAGAAAGTTGATGAAGCGATCACCACTGAACTGGCTGCAATAGCGGCTTCGGGTGGACAAATAAGGATTCTTTCATCAACTATTCTCAGCCCTTCCACGAAGCAAATCATCAATGACTTTATAGCTAAATACCCGACTGCGAAGCATGTTACTTATGATGCCGTATCCTGCACGGGAGTTTTAAAGGCCAATGAATCATCTTTCGGAAAAAAGGTGGTTCCGAATTATCGTTTTGATAAAGCGGATTTGATCGTTAGCGTGGGCGCTGATTTCCTCGGAACATGGATCTCACCTGTGGAGTTTGCTACCCAATATGCCAGCCGCAGAAAAGTTTACAAGGAGAATAGGAAGATGAACCGCCATGTTCAGGTTGAATCATACCTCTCGCTTACTGGCAGCAATGCCGATACGAGAATTCCGGTGAAGCCTACACAGGAAAATTCGGCTTTACTTCATTTATATAATGTAGTGGCTTCCCGTTCGGGTGCGCAAAACATTTCACTGCCTGAATTGGATGCTGTGGTGAAAAGCAGTTTAGCCAAAGTAGGTGATGAATTGGTGGCAGCTAAAGGCAAGTCATTGGTGGTGTGCGGGTTGAATGATGTGAATGCCCAACTCATTACGAATGCGATAAATAATCTGTTGGGCAATTACGGCTCAACTATTGATTTCACCAATGCATCTTATCAAAGGCAGGGTGATGATTCAGCAATGAACGATTTGGTAAAGGAACTGGGCAGTGTTGATGCTTTGCTTGTTATTGATGCTAATCCGGTTTACAATTACCCGGATGCCGAAACATTCAAAAAGGGATTGGAAAAAGTGAAGCTGTCAGTTTCTCTGAATTCAAAGAAAGACGAAACAACAGCTTTATGCAAATACGTTTGCCCGAGCCATCATTACCTGGAATCATGGAATGATGCCGAACCAAAAGCAGGTTATTATAGTATCACGCAGCCAACCATTGCTCCGCTTTTCAAAACCCGCCAGGCTGCTGACAGCCTTCTGAAATGGATAGGTTCCGATGTTTCCTACTATGATTATATCAGGAGCTACTGGAAGCAAAATATTTTCCCGAAACAAACACAATTCGTGTCTTTCGATGTTCTTTGGGATAGGGCAGTGCATGACGGGGTGTTTGATCTCGCATTGGCGCCAGAGATGCCAGTATTCAACTCAATTGACGTTGCCAGTGTCGGAGCGGCTTTGGCAAAAACGGTTAGCGGAGAAGGACTTGAGCTGATCGTTTATGAAAAGGTAGGGATTAGAGACGGAAAATTTGCCGATAACCCGTGGCTTCAGGAATTGCCCGATCCGGTATCAAAGATCGCATGGGACAATTACGCAGCAGTTTCCAAAAAGACTGCCGAGCAGCACGGTTTCAGCAAGGCCTTATACAAAATGAACGAAAGCGTTGGCACAGAAACTGACTTGGTGAAACTGAGCGCCAACGGTTATGAAATAACTATTCCTGTAATAATTCAGCCGGGAACACCTGATAATACTGTCGCAGTTGCGCTTGGTTATGGCAGGGTAATGGACAGACAAAAAGATCAGGAAGTTGTTGGACAGAATGTGTTCCCGTTCATGCAGTCAAAAAACGGGTTATTTGTAAAATACTCTTCCGGAGCAAGTATTGAGCTTGCCTCCACGGATGCTTACAGGATCGCTCAAACGCAGATGCATCATTCTATCCAAACTCCGATGGAGAAGGTTGGTAAGAATATTGAGCGGAGAATTGTGAAGGAAACAACGCTGAAAGAATACACTGCTAATCCTTATGCAGGCAATGAAGACCGTGAAGAGATTCAAAAACATTTGAAATCGCTTTACCCGGCAAATCCCAATTTAAAGAATGGGCATCACTGGGAAATGACGATTGACCTGAGCACTTGTATCGGTTGCAGCGCTTGCGTGGTTGCATGTAATGCAGAAAACAACGTTCCGGTTGTAGGCAAGCTGGAAGTTTCCCGTTCAAGAGAAATGCACTGGCTCAGGATTGACCGATATTTCGCAGGAAGTGATGAAAATCCATCGGTGATTTTCCAGCCTATGCTTTGTCAGCATTGCGACAATGCTCCGTGTGAAAACGTTTGTCCCGTTTCTGCAACCAACCACAGCAATGAGGGTTTGAACCAAATGGCTTATAACCGGTGCTTCGGTACTCGCTATTGTGCTAACAATTGTCCTTTTAAAGTAAGAAGGTTCAATTGGTTTGATTATATGGGAGCCGACAGCTTCTTTGCCGGAACCATCTTCAATAATGACAAGGACGAATTTCAGATGACTGAAGATCTGACGAGGATGGTGCTGAATCCGGATGTCACCATCCGATCAAGAGGGGTGATGGAGAAATGTTCGTTCTGCGCACAGCGGATTCAGGCAGGAAAGTTGAAAGCCAAGAGTGCCGGACGACCATTGCAGGAAGATGATATTGTGGTGGCCTGTCAGGATGCCTGCCCGACCAATGCTATTTCATTCGGTGATCTGAACAATGAAAAGAGCACGGTTTCAAAAATAGCTGCGGATGAACGCGGATTTAAGGTGCTTGAAGAATTACACGTATTGCCTTCCATAACTTATCTGACAAAGGTTAGAAATAAAGTGAGCGAGGAAGCATAAAAGAACAAAGATGTCAGCCTACGAATCATCCATAAGAGAGCCCTTAGTTAAAGGTGATAAGAGTTATCATCAGATAACGAGGGATATCGTCCGCTCTACCGAAGGGATACCTCCGTTGAGTTGGTTTGCCATTACCGGTTTAACGGCAACGTTTATGACAGGCGGTATTGTTGCAATTCTTTACACCATTTGGATGGGTATCGGAGCTTGGGGATTGAACAGAACCATTGGGTGGGCATGGGACATCACCAACTTCGTTTGGTGGATCGGGATTGGTCACGCGGGAACATTGATCTCAGCAATCCTTCTCATCTTCCGCCAGAGATGGAGGACAGGTATCAACCGCTCGGCAGAAGCCATGACAATATTTGCGGTGTTATGTGCGGCTTTGTTCCCCGGAATTCACATGGGACGAATCTGGGATGCATTCTTCATTTTCCCGTATCCGAATACGCGCGGTCCGCTGTGGCCGAATTTTAACTCACCGCTTTTATGGGACGTTTTCGCGATCTCAACCTACTTTACGGTTTCACTGCTGTTCTGGTATTCAGGACTGCTGCCTGATTTCGCAACAATCCGTGACCAGGCGAAATCTAAATTCCGCAAATTCATTTACAACAAATTAAGCTGGGGCTGGACGGGCTCAACCAAGCATTGGCAAAGGTTTGAATCATTGTCATTGGTTCTTGCAGGGTTGTCAACCCCGCTGGTGCTTTCGGTTCACACTATAGTTTCGTTCGACTTTGCGACATCGGTGATTCCCGGCTGGCATACTACCATCTTCCCTCCATATTTCGTTGCTGGGGCTATCTTTTCCGGATTTGCGATGGTGCTCACGCTGATGATTATTGCGCGAAAAGCTTTGAAGCTTGAGGATTATATAACGATCGGCCATATTGAGTCCATGAACAAGGTCATTATCCTTACAGGCTCGATAGTTGGGGTTGCCTACCTAACCGAATTATTCATGGCGTGGTACTCAGGATATATGTATGAGCAATATGCTTTCTATAACCGCGCACTTGGTCCCTACTGGTGGGCATATTGGATCATGATGTCGTGCAACGTGATCTCGCCTCAATTATTCTGGTTTAAGGGTCTTAGGAGAAGTGTTGCTTTCACTTTCCTCATGTCAATCGTGATCAATATCGGGATGTGGTTCGAGCGTTTTGTGATCATCGTTACATCGCTCCACCGTGATTTTCTCCCGTCAAGCTGGTCGTACTATAGCCCCACCATAGTGGAGATTGGAATTTATACCGGAACACTTGGAATATTCTTCACATTGTTCCTGCTATTTGCCAGGTCATTTCCTGTTGTTGCAATTGCGGAAGTGAAAGCTATTTTGAAGATTTCGGGTGAAACACAAAAGCAGCATCAGCATGAACCGGAGATTGGTCATGCACATGGAGGAGAATTGGCCGGAGCATTAAGAAATAAAGAATAATTGTCCAATGAGTAAGTACATAGTTGGTTTGTTCGATGATGATGAGGTGCTCCTTAAGGCTGCCAAAGCAGTAAGGAATGCCGGTGTAAAAATCATGGATGTATTTACGCCATACCCCGTGCATGGCCTGGATGCTGCAATAGGCTTGAAGGATTCGAGGCTGCATACTGTGGGTTTCATTGCAGGGGCCTGTGGGTGTCTCTTCGCTGTTTCTTTCATTATCTGGACTAATACGGTTAGCTATCCAATAAACTTTGGCGGAAAGCCATACTTGTCACTTCCATCGTATATCCCTATCACGTTTGAGGTAACGGTGTTGTCCGCTGCGGTGACAATGGTTGTCAGTTTTTTCGCGCGTTGCGGATTTTCATTGATAAAAGAACCCAGGATATTCGATGAGCGCACAACCGATGACAAATTTGCTATGGTGTTTTCGGCTGAGGAAGTGGAAGAAGGAAAAGTGAAGGAGCTCCTGAAGCAGCACGGTGCAATTGAAGTGAATGAAAAAGTTTTTGAATAAAGTGACATGAAAAGACTCAACCTAATTCCGGCTTTGGTACTCTTGATTGTTGTTGTATTATCATCATGCAGCAGGGATCCGAAGAGCACTGGCAGAATTTATATGCCGGATATGACTTATTCACAAGCTTACGAGACTTATACAACCAACCCGAATTTCAGCGATGGTCAGACCGCACGCAAACCCGTGAGCGGAACAATCCCAAGGGGCACGCTGTCTGAAGACGTTCAGCCGGAAAGTTCGCACAAGTCGTATCTCTATAAAACTTATTATGCCGATCATCCTGATGATTATGAGAAGGCAGGAGTGGAGTTGACGAATCCAATTGCGCTGAATGATGAAACGCTTGCGGAAGGGAAGAAGATATATACGATTTACTGCCAGGTCTGTCACGGAGAAAAGGGAGATGGGCAGGGTTCTATTGTCGAAACGGGTGCTTATCCTCCCGTAAATCCTTATACTACATTGCTAAAGGATAAGCCAGAAGGAAAAATGTTCCATTCGATCACCTATGGCAGAAACCTTATGGGAAGCTACGCTTCACAGGTTACGGTTGAAGAAAGATGGAAGGTGATCTACTATATTCAGAAGCTATCTGGAATGGGACGATTTGCAGCTCAGCCAGCGCCTGCGGAAAATGCCGCAAGCGCCAGCGCAAACCAAACGAATTAAGAAATGACAGAGACATTTGTATTTCCGGGAAAAACCAAGAAGCTCGCAATTGCGCTGATGATTATCGGAGTGTTGGGTTTGGTTGTAGGCTTTACGTTTGGTGATGCCAACCGTGTTTGGGGAAATTTATTGCTCAATACCTACTTTTTCTTAGGCATATCCTTGGCAGGGGTATTTTTAACCGCAGCACATCAGGTTGGTTATGGAGGGTGGCATATACAGATAAAGAGGGTCTTTGAATCAACCGGTTCTTACATTCCGGTATTAGGTGTGGTTGCCATTCTGATCCTTGTAGGGGCAAAAATGCACTGGCATCATTTGTATCACTGGATGGATCATGACTTATTTGATCCGGCCAGCCCGAGTTTCGATAAGATTCTTGCGGGTAAAGAGGGATTTTTGAATTTTCCCTTCTTCTCGTTCAGGATAGTCGGGTATATCGTGCTGTGGTCGCTCTTTGCCTGGTTGCTGCGCAAAGTATCAATCCAGGAAGATGAGATGGGCGGTTTGGGGTACTATAAAAGAAATAAGGCCTATGCAGCTATCTTCCTTGTGATCTTTGCCGTTACGAGTTCTACAAGTTCGTGGGATTTTGTGATGTCAGTAGATCCCCACTGGTACAGCACGCTCTTCGGATGGTACAATTTTGCAAGCCTGACAGTGTCGGGGGTTGCTGCGATAACTCTGGTAATTCTTTTCCTTAAGTCGAATGGCTATCTGAAAAATGTGAATGAAGAGCATTATCATAACCTTGGCCTGTTCATGTTTGGTTTCAGTGTTTTCTGGGCCTATCTCTGGTTTTCGCAGTACATGCTTCAGTGGTATGCCAATGTGCCGGAAGAAACAATTTATTTCTATAACCGTTTGCATGGCAGGCCTCTTTTTGCCGTGCTTTTTTATGTGAACCTGTTGTTGTGTTTCTTTTTTCCCTTCCTGTTCCTAATGACCAGGTCTGCCAAGCGCAGCTCCGGCAAGTTGTTGGTAGCATCCTGCATTATTCTTTTTGGCCATTGGATTGATTTTTATCTGATGGTGATGCCCGGTTCAGTAGGAGAACATGCCGGCTTTGGACTCACAGAGCTTTTTATAGCATTGGGTTTTGCCGGAGGATATATTTTCGTCATTCTTAGCACGCTCACAAAAGCGTCATTGGTGCCGGTGAACAATCCTTTCCTGAAGGAAAGCATGGTTCATCACACCTTAAAATAATTACTGAATGGTTACTCTTTTATTAATTCTTGCAGTTGTTCTTGTAGGGGTGATTATTTTCCAGATTGCCCGTGCAAGCGAGATGCTTTCCATGCTGAAGGGGCAAAAGGAAGGTGAAGTCGCACCGGATACCAGCCGCTCCCTTGCTTACTTCATGCTCGGTTTTTTGGTGATTGGAATGATCGGCACTTTTTGGTCGGTCGCGAAATATAAAGGATATTTTCTGCCCCCGGCTTCCAGCATACACGGAGTTGAACTGGATAATATGTTCAACATCACATTGCTTTTCACCGGAATCGTATTCATCATCACGCAGATTCTTACGTTTTGGTTTGCATTCAGGTACAGCAGTGATAAGGGAAAGAAAGCATATTTCTATCCGCACAATAATAAACTCGAATTGGTTTGGACAGCCGTACCTGCCGTGGTAATGACAGTACTTGTGATCTTTGGTATTAAGGCATGGTTGAAAACCACTGGTCCCGCTCCTCAAGAAGCCATGGAAGTTGAAGCGATTGCCGAGCAATTTCAATGGACAATCAGATATTCCGGAAGTGACGGAAAACTTGGAAAAAGGAATTTCGAGCTGATGTCAATGGATAATCCGCTTGGAATTGATTGGACCGATGAGAACAGTAAAGATGATTTTACAACAACTGAAATTCACCTCCCGGTAAATAAGCCGGTATTGTTCCGGTTATCATCGAAAGACGTATTACATAGTTTTTACCTCCCGCATTTCAGGGTGAAGATGGATTGTGTTCCGGGTATCCCGACAAGGTTTTGGTTTACTCCGACACAAACTTCCGTTGAGAAACAAAACGAAGTAAAGGACTCGAATTTTAAATACGTGCTTGCCTGCGCAGAGTTGTGCGGTTCGGCTCATTGGAATATGCGCAGGGACATCACGGTAGAGACCGATGAAGAATTCAAATTATGGTTTGATCAACAACAGCCTCTTTACAATACGATGAAGGCTTCGCTCGAACAACCTGCAACAGACACTTCAAAAGTAAATTCAGTCAATGATGAGGAAAAACCCATTTCCTCACTTTAAAAAAATCCAGTAATGGCGCACGAAAATCCTAAAGTAGCGGAAGAGGTTCATGCACACGCGCACGGCCACAATGGCCATGATGAGCATCATGAGCACGAGCATCACGACAATTTCATAACCAGATACATCTTCAGCCAGGATCATAAGACCATTGCCAAGCAATTCCTGATCCTTGGAATTTTCTGGGCGGTGATTGGCGCATTGTTCTCTGTATTTTTCCGCTTGCAGCTTGCATTCCCCGACCAGTCATTCCCGATTATGGGACAAATATTAGGTAATTGGACTGAGGACGGAAAACTTCTTCCCAACTACTATTATGCTTTGGTGACGATGCACGGGACTATCCTGGTATTTTTCGTTTTGACAGCAGGCTTAAGCGGAACATTCGCGAATTTTCTTATTCCATTGCAAGTAGGAGCACGTGATATGGCATCTCCATTTATGAATATGCTTTCTTTCTGGTTTTTCGCCTTATCAAGTGTGGTGATGATGGCTTCACTTTTTCTTCAAACCGGTCCTTTTTCCGGTGGATGGACAGCTTATCCGCCATTGAGCGCTCTGCCGCAAGCCAGCCCCGGGTCAGGATGGGGAATGACCCTTTGGTTAGTGAGTATGGCACTGTTTATTATCTCTGTCGCGCTTGGAGGATTGAATTATGTTTCTACGGTCATCAACCTGCGCACCACAGGAATGACTTTTTTCAGAATGCCGCTTACGATTTGGGCGCTGTTTTTTACAGCCATCGTAGGTCTGCTTTCATTCCCCGTGTTGTTTGCAGCAGCAGTACTTTTAATATTTGACCGTTCGCTTGGAACAAGTTTCTATCTCTCTGATATCTTTATTGGAGGAGAAGCGCTTAGTTATTCCGGTGGAAGCCCGATACTTTATCAGCATTTGTTTTGGTTCCTTGGTCATCCTGAGGTGTATATCATCATTTTGCCCGCAATGGGATTGGTCTCAGAAGTACTTTCCGTCAATGCTCGCAAGCCGATCTTTGGATACAGGGCGATGGTTTACTCCATTATGGCAATCGTAGTGTTGTCCTTCATCGTGTGGGCGCATCACATGTTTGTGTCAGGATTGAATCCCTTTGTTGCTTCCATATTTGTATTGTTTACACTTCTTATTGCAGTTCCTTCTGCGGTTAAAGTATTCAACTGGATCACTACTTTATGGCGGGGCAATATCAGGCTCACTGTAGGGATGTGCTTTGCGATCGGCTTTGTTTCGCTTTTCATTTCGGGTGGATTGACCGGTATCTTTCTTGGCAATTCGGCAATTGATATTCAGTTGCATGATACCTATTTCGTTGTTGCACACTTCCATATTGTGATGGGGGTTGCGGCCTTCTTCGGTATGTTCGCAGGAATCTATCATTGGTTCCCGAAGATGTTCGGAAGATATATGAATAACACGCTCGGCTATATTCACTTTATTGCGACTTTGGTCGGCAGCTATATGATTTTCTGGCCGATGCACTACATGGGGATGACTGGGGTGCCGAGAAGGTATTTTGCTTTTTCAAGCTTCGAGATGTTCAACACTTACGGTGACATGAATATTTTCATTACGGTGTTTGCCATCCTGACATTCATGGCGCAGTTGCTTTTTATTTTCAATTTCTTCTACAGCATCTATAAAGGCAGGCAGGTTACGGAATTGAACCCATGGGATTCCACAACCCTGGAATGGACTACACCGATCAATCCGGGGCACGGCAATTGGCCGGGAAATATTCCTTCAGTTTATCGCTGGCCCTATGATTATAATAAAGACGGACAGGAATTTGTCCCTCAAACCGTGCCACTGAGACCGGGTGAAAAAGATGAAGGGCATTAAAGTTTCCGGGTTGGATGAATGAAATGAGAAATCATGAAGCGATCGAGGTTATTTCAGCTTACAGGCCTCAGACGTTAAGCCTTAAGCTAAGCGACTACGCCCTTCTGTTCAAGTTCCGGCTTTCCTTTACCGTAGTTTTTTCATCCGTTATTGCTTACTGCATTGCCGCTCATGAAACGCTGTTGTTCAGTAATGTGGTTTTTGTTTTTATCGGAGGTTTTCTGATCACTGCCGGAGCAAACGCTTTTAACCAGGTTTTAGAAAAAGATTATGACAGGCTGATGAGGCGCACGCAAAACAGGCCGCTTGCTGCGGGCAGAATGAATGCCCCGGAGGCCTTGTTGATTGCCGGGTTGAGTGGCATCACCGGAGTTATTGTTCTCTGGCTCTGTTTCAACATGCTCGCAGCAATCCTAGGAGCGATTTCGATGTTCACTTACGCCTTTGTTTACACACCGCTAAAAAGGTTATCACCACTTGCGGTTTTGGTGGGAGCCATTCCGGGAGCATTGCCTCCGCTTATTGGCTGGGTGTGCGCAACGGGTGTAGTAGGCTTTGAAGCGATGCTTCTTTTCAGCATTCAGTTCCTTTGGCAGTTCCCGCATTTTTGGGCGATAGCATGGATCTCACATGATGATTATCAGCGGGCGGGTTTCAAACTACTGCCTTCAACTGGCGGTAAGGACCGCCAAACAGCTTTACTAAGCATATTATATATCGCCATACTGATTGGCGTTTCAGTGCTTCCGGTTGTCACGGGAATGACAGGCTATATTTCGGGTGCAGTAATCGTTGCCGCAGGAATTATTTTTCTGATGCAAAGTATTCGGCTTTACAAGAGTTGCGAAATTAAGGATGCAAAAGCGCTGATGTTCGGCTCGATTGTTTATTTGCCGGTTGTTTTAATAGCATTGTTAACGGGGGCAATTTCCTGACATGGATATAGCAATGAATGCCGGAGAGTTTATGAGCGAAAAACCTACACGGGTTCACCCGCAGCGTTTTGCGCTGTGGCTGGGCATTGCCTGCCTCATCATGACCTTTGCGGGATTGACCAGCGCATACATTGTTAGAAAGGGTGCGGGTAATTGGGTTGAATTCAGGTTGCCGTTTAACTTCATCATCAGTGCCGCTATCATGTTGTTGAGTAGCTTATCAATTCATTGGGCGAGCCTTTCTTTCAAACATGATAAGCTGAATAATTATCGCTGGGCTCTTGGAGTCACTTTTTTACTAAGCGTGGCATTCTTGTTCAGTCAATATTTGGGATGGAAAAAGCTTCAGGAGATCGGAATTTATCTTTCAGGAAATCCGTCAGGTTCATTTGTGTATGTGATCAGCTATCTGCATGTTGTGCACGTAGCCGTGGGAATGATTTTTATCCTGATCGCCTTTGCCAAATCATTGGTTTTATTTAGTAATCCGGCAAATTTTCTCATTTACAGAACAGACAGCAATAAGAGTATCCGAATCGGGATGCTGGCTACATACTGGCACTTCGTGGATGTGCTGTGGCTATATTTGCTGGTCTTTTTTATGGTAAGCTGAATTTGAAAAAGAATTAAACATGAGTACAGAAGCCATCAAGCAGGAAAATCTTTGGGGAGGCGGAGTTTCGCCCTTCAAGGTGAGCTACGGCAAGATGATGATGTGGTATTTCCTGCTGTCTGACGCATTTTCGTTTGCGGCACTATTGATCACCTACGGAGCCATTCGCTTCAGCCATGTGGATTGGCCGGATCCGAATGAAGTTTTCTCTGCATTCCCATTCATGGGCCACACGTACCTGCCGCTGATGTTCGTGAGCTTCATGACCTTCACACTTATCATGAGCAGTGTTACCATGGTGCGTGCGGTACAGGAAGGAGCAAGAATGAACAGGAAAGGAGTGATCTTCTGGCTGGGATTAACAATACTTGGGGGACTAACGTTCTTAGGCAGTCAGGCCTGGGAGTGGAATCACCTGATTCACGGGGGAATGACATTGACCACACCCTGGCAACAGCTGGATCATCACACCCACGAACCGGTTGGCCAGGCAGCTCCTTTGATTTTCGGGCACTTGTTTTTTACAATTACCGGGTTTCACGGATTTCACGTTTCAACGGGAGTTTTGATCAATATCATTGTGTTCATACAAGTGATTCAGGGTGTCTATGATAAGCGGGGACATTATGAGATGATAGAGAAGATTGGCCTGTACTGGCACTTCGTTGATTTGGTTTGGGTGTTCGTGTTCCTGTGTTTTTACCTTTTGTAAATCGAACTTAAAACTTATAGTATGTCAGCAACAATGACCGAAGAAGAATATAAGCACCATGTGAGCAGCGTGTGGCGCGTTACGGTGATTTTGGCCGTAGTAACAATTGTTGAGGTGGTAGGAGCTTTGATGTATCCTGAAAGCATGCCCCGCATGGTATTGAACCTGTTCTTCATCATCATGAGCCTTATTAAGGCCTTCTATATCGTTGCGGTTTTCATGCACATGAAATACGAAAAGCAGGCCTTGCAAATGACCGTTTTGCTTCCAACGCTCTTTTTGGTTTGGGCGATCATTGCATTCCTCTGGGAAGGCAGCGCATGGCTCAACTTGCGCAGTATTTGGTTTTAAGCTTCAAAGTTTCCGGCTGGGGAATGCAGTAGTTTTGCAGGCCGATGCCGAGATTGTCAAATACCAAGATCATAGCGCTTTTTTTGGCTATTCTGCTTCCGGTCAGCTTCTTCATTTATTTCGAAATCAAAAAGCAAAAAACCGGGATCAGAGTTAAAGAATTACCAAAGCTGAGCCAAACAACGATCCCTTCTTTCAGTCTGATTTCTCATACCGGTGATTCCGTTACGGAAAAGAATGTGTCTGGAAAAATTATGGTTTCGGATTTCTTCTTCACACGTTGCCGCGGAATTTGCCCGGTGATGGGCCGGCAGATGAAGTCGCTGCAGGATTACATTGGAAAGCATCCGAACCTGAAGTCTGAATTCATCCTGCTCTCTCACACCGTTGATCCTTATTATGACAGCCTGAATGTGCTGAGCGATTATGCGGCAGTGTATGGCGCAGATGGAGAACTGTGGAAGCTTGTGACCGGAGAAAAAGCACAGCTCTATGATTTGGCGAAAAATTTTTACAAGCTGCCGATGCTTGAAACTCCGGAAGATACTGTTAATCCTTATGCGCACAGTGAAAGGTTTACCTTGGTGGATAAGGAAGGCTTTGTCCGGGGATATTATGATGGAACAGATTCGGCCAGCGTCAAAGAACTGATGAAGGATATAGTGATGCTCGATCTGGCTTATCAGATCGAAGAAACTAAACTTGATAAGGCTCAGTAGAGCAATGTCCGATTCCGCTTATAAAAAAATTATCATCGCCATATCGCTGCTCATACCGGCAGTAGTCACTGCTCTGGTGTTTGTGAAAATACCTGTTGAAGGGATCAACCTACTTTTCTTTCCAAAATTTCATGCTACCCTCAACAGCATTACGACCATATTGCTGACTTCTGGATTTTTTTTCATTAAGCAGAAGAACATCAAAATGCACAAGGCCTGCATGTTTTCCGCCATCGGATTTTCGGTGGTGTTCCTTATGTCGTATGTGTTTTACCATTCGATTTCCGAACCGACAAGATTTGGCGGTGAGGGAATGATCCGCTCGGTGTATTTCTTCATCCTTATCACGCACATCGTGCTGGCAGCAGCAGTGCTGCCTTTTGTGCTATTTACCGTCTATCGTGCGCTCACCAAACAATTTGCTCAACACAAAAAAATTGCCCGTTGGACTTTACCGGTGTGGCTTTACGTGGCGGTTACGGGTGTAGTGGTTTACCTTATGATGGCGCCCTATTATTAGGGGCAAGGGACGGGGGACGAGTGTCAAGTGATTTTCACAATTTTTTCTCCAACACAACAAATTCCAGTTGTTTTTTTGGAATTCCTAAACGGGGATTGCTCATCGGAAAAGGGTTACGTTGATTGGTTGTTTGATAACCGTATCGTTCATACCAGGCGATTAGCTCATCGCGTCCGGAAATAACGTTCATATAGATTGAAGTGCACTTCAGTTTTCTTGCTTCAGCCTCAATTGCTTTCAGGAAGATTTTTCCAATACCTTTATTTTGCAGCTTAGGCGCCACCGTTAACATTCCCATGTATAGCTTGCTGCCGTGCTGCTCTATGTGAACACATCCGATTATTTTTTTATCATCAACGCACTTCAAAACCTGAGAATGAGGTTTGTTCAGAATTTCGGTGAGCGCTTCCGGGTCAGTACGGATGCCTTCAATCAAATCGGCTTCGGTGGTCCAACCCTCCTTAGCGCTTTCTCCGCGATACGCGGAGTTGATGAGCAGATTCAATTGCTCAACATCATCTTCTGTTGCTTTTGAAATGATCGTGTTCAATCGGGATAGAATTGGGCTTAATTTTACTGCACATTTTTATGAGAACAAAATTGTGGCTCGTACTTCTGGTTATCGTGATCGTTTTCATGATATTTCCTGCATTGGCACAATGCCCCATGTGCAAGGCATCAGTGGAATCATCAATGAAGGAGGGCAGCACGGCTGCAGTTGGCATCAATCGCGGGATTCTTTATTTGCTCTCCATGCCGTATCTGCTTTTCAGCGTCATTTTCCTGCTTTGGTATAGGCATTACAGGAGACACTCAAATATCCCCCAACATTGGCCTTAGCACAATATCTTCAACAACCGATCTTTCCGAGAGGGAATAAATACTGAAGATAGTGTCTGCAATGTCCCTTGCATCCATGAATCTTTTTTCCGGAAGGTTTGAGCCTTCCCATGATGGGGTGTAGGTTGCTCCGGGAAATAATGAGGTAACGCGGATGTTGTGGGGCTTCAATTCTTCACGTAATGCGCGGGAGAAGCCGAGCAAGGCATGTTTGGAGATAGAGTAAGAGCCTCCATTCGGATAAGCCTTAAGCGCTGCTACAGAGCACATATTAAAAACATGTCCCGACTTGTTCGGAAGCATTAATTCGAGTACCTCACGTGTCAGGTAGTATGCGCTGTAAAGGTTCACTTTCATCAGGTCTTCCATCAACCCGTCTTCCTCTTCGATAACAAGACCGGGTAAAAAGATTCCCGCGTTATTCACCAGCACATCAAGTTTCTTCCAGGCCTTTTTGATCTTTCTTGCAAACGCTTTCAACTGTTTCTTTTCTGAAACATCACATTGAACGGCAAGTACTTTGCAGTCGAATTTGGATTTTAGCTGGTGGGCAAGAGCGTCCAGATCACCCTTACTTCTGGCGCAGACCGCTAACTGTGCGCCTTCTTCGGCAAATTTTTCTGCAATAGCACGGCCTAATCCTTTGGTTGCCCCTGTAACGATAACATTCATGATCTTAGTTAATGTGCCGGTCAAAATAACTAAAAAAATCAGGTATTTTTGATTGCGCGTAAAGGATGACATTTTTCTATCATTTTGGGCGATACCTGATGCTGATTGGCCGGTGCTTTTCGAGGCCCGAGAAATTCGTAATGTACTGGAAGGAACTGGTAAGGCAGATGACCCAGATCGGAGTTGGGTCGCTTGGTATCATATCTATCATGTCTCTTTTTATCGGGGCGGTAACAGCCGTTCAGTTCTCGTATCAATTAAGTGGCACCTTTGTTCCAATGTGGTGGGTGGGTTTCATTGTGAGAGACTCTATGATACTTGAGCTTGCACCAACTTTTTCATGTCTGTTGCTTGCCGGAAAAGTTGGTTCTAACCTTGCGTCTGAGTTGGGTTCCATGCGCAACACCGAGCAGATAGATGCGCTTGAGATCATGGGAGTAAACACTTCAGGTTATTTGGTCGGGCCTAAAATTTTAGCTTCCGTTATCGTTTTCCCTTTGCTTATTATTTTCTCAGTGTTCTTCGGAATCTTCGGAGGTATGTTTGCCGGCAGCACTATTGGCTTGTATTCCGTTGCTGAATATGTCAGGGGGTTACAGGATGATCTTAATCCTTTCGATGTTCAGGTGATGTTTATAAAAACCGTGACTTTCGGATTCATCATCACATCCATTTCATGCTACCAGGGATTTCATGTCACAGGTGGCGCGCTTGAAATAGGAAAGGCAAGCACAAGAGCCGTGGTTTTCAGCAGCATCGTATTGATCATTTCAAACTTCCTTATTGCGGCATTGGTGCTATGATCGAGATCAAGAATCTTTTCAAATCTTTCGGAAGTCAGGATGTGCTGCAGGACATTTCTCTGACGTGTGAGCCCGGCAAAACCAACCTGGTCATCGGTCGGAGCGGTTCTGGCAAAACTGTGCTAATGAAATGCATGGTCGGATTACTGGAAGCCGACCGGGGTGAGATTCTTTATGACGGAAGGAATTTTGTGACCATGGACAGAAAAGAAAAGAAAGCAATACGTATGGAATTCGGAATGCTCTTTCAGGGAAATGCACTGTTTGATTCCATGACGGTTGAACAAAATGTGCGCTTCCCTTTGGATATGTTCTCCGCGATGACCGCAAAAGAGAAAAAAAAAAGAGTGGATGAGGTGCTGCACCAGGTGAATCTTGAAGGCGCCCACAATAAATTTCCTGACGAGATAAGTGGTGGAATGAAAAAAAGGGTAGGTATTGCACGAGCCATCGTGCTGAATCCAAAATATTTATTTTGCGATGAACCGAACTCCGGCCTCGACCCCAAGACCGCTATAATCATCGATGATTTGATTCACGACCTCACAACAGAATTGAAGATCACTACCGTTGTGAATACACACGACATGAATTCCGTAATGGGCATTGGCGATAAAGTGGTTTTCCTGTACCAGGGGAAGAAGCATTGGGAGGGAAGCAATAAGGCTGTCCTGAATACAGACAATCCCGAACTAAACGATTTCATTTTTGCATCGAAATTCCTCAAGGAGCTGAAGGAGAGCAGGGCATGAGTTTCTTTAACTAAAACCAGTAAGATGTTTTCACGTTGTTACGCCACCATATCTGACCTAATACTTGATCTTACCGGGGTTAATGTTCCGCTGCCGATCTTCAGCTACGGTTTTTTTGTTGCGCTGGGATTTCTTGCAGCGGCTTATATCCTCTCGCTTGAGCTGAAGCGAAAGGAGAAGGAAGGATTGGTGAAGCAGTTCAAGAAAAAAATAATCGTTGGGATGCCTGCGTCCCCGCTTGAGATCGGGCTGAATGCGTTGATTGGTTTTGTGCTGGGCTTTAAGCTGGTTTTGATCATTATGAATTACAGCGAGTTTGCAGCCAATCCGCAGGAGGTGCTGCTTTCCGGTCAGGGTAACTGGCCGGGAGGAATTGCAGGCGCCCTGCTCCTCGGATATTTGAAATTCCATGAAAAGAATAAAACCAAGCTTGCGCAACCGCAAACCGAGACAATAGAAGTACACCCGCATGAAACCGTGGGAGATCTGACGATCGTAGCAGCGATCTCGGGAATTCTAGGGGCTAAGATCTTTTACTTCTTTGAAAGCCCCGGCAACTTCAGCGATTTTCTTGCTGATCCGTTCGGCTCGTTTTTCGGGGGACTGACCGTATATGGCGGTTTGATTCTCGGCACCATTTGCGTGTCATGGTATGCATGGAAACGCGGAATGAATCCCCTTCATATTGCTGACGGAGCAGCACCCGGATTATTTCTTGCCTACACCTTCGGGCGTATGGGGTGCCAGGTTTCAGGCGATGGCGACTGGGGAATTGTAAACACAATAGACAAGCCATCGTGGCTTAGCTGGCTTCCAGACAGGATGTGGTCGTTCACCTACCCGCATAATATTATTAATGAAGGAGTACGGATGCCCGGGTGTGCGGAAGCGCATTGTTACATGCTGCCGGAAGGAGTTTTCCCAACTCCGATCTATGAATCAACCACAACGCTGCTATTGTTTTTCGCGCTCTGGATGGTTAGAAAACGCATCACCATTCCAGGAGTGATGATCTCGATATATTTTATTCTCGCGGGAATACAGCGCTATTTCATCGAGATGATCCGTGTGAATACCGATCTTAATTTCCTTGGAATAGACATGACCCAGGCGGAATTTATTTCCATCCTGTATGTATTGGTAGGAGTAGTCGGCATCATCTATTTCACGCGAAGGGCCAAGTCTTAAGAGTCAGTCGCAAGTGCAAATAATTATCAATAAACGACAGTTTTCCAAACGTTACCATCTTCCTCCGTCTCCTCAAAGAGAACACTGGCTCTTTGGAAGTGGTTATTATTTCGCTACGGATGCCATTCCTTTTCTATTAGAGAACTGTCCGCAGTTTGATGGTATCATGTGGGTGACATCACGTTTTGAAAAGCTTATTGTAGTATATCAGCCTGATTACATCAGGCATGTGTTGCAGGAAAATAACCGCAACTATGTAAAGAGCTTTGGCTATGATGTGCTGAAGCTGTTGTTAGGTGAAGGCCTTCTCACCAGTGAAGGTGAATTCTGGATGAAGCAGCGCAGGCTCATTCAGCCTGCATTCAGCCGTGACAGGCTGAATTCTGTTTTCACTACTATGACCGATTGTGTGCAGGATACAATCAATGACCTTGATAAGAAGCGTCAGCAGGGCCCGGTGAACTTGCAAAAGGAGATGATGGGGCTGGCGCTGAATATTGTTGCGCGCTCCCTTTTCAGCTCGGATGTGAAAGACATGATCGCAGAAGTGGGGGAGAATATGGATATTGCCAATGAATCTGCGATTGACCGTATTCGTGACCCGTTCCGGCCGCCACAATGGTTCCCGACACCCATGAATATCAGCGAGAAGCGCGCCATTAAGGTGCTTGACGGTATCATGATGCGCATCATCGAATCGAGGCGCAAGTCTGGTGAGGATCATCCTGACCTGATGGGTATGCTCATGGCTGCGCAGGATGAAGATACCGGTGAGCGTATGACCGACAAGCAACTACGTGATGAGGCCATGACCATCTTCCTTGCGGGTCACGAAACTACCGCTCTTGCCTTGACGTGGCTGTGGTATTGCCTGCATAATAATCCGGAAGAGGAAAAGAAAGTGAGAGAAGAGGCAAAGCGCGTGCTCAATGGACGTACGCCCGTTGCGGAAGACCTGCACAAGCTGGAATACACCCGCATGGTGATTGATGAATCACTGCGCCTTTATCCTCCGGCATGGATGGTAGGGAGAAGAGCCCTGGCAGCAGATAAACTTGGCGATTATGACGTTCCTAAAGATTTCAACGTGCTGATCCCAAGCTTCATCGTGCACCGCGACCCGCGGTGGTGGGATGAGCCGGAAAAATTCGACCCTACGCGTTTCACAAAAGAGAAAGTCAAGAACCGCCATAAGTTCGCCTACTTCCCCTTTGGCGGTGGGCAGCGCCTTTGCGTGGGAAATAATTTCGCCATCATGGAAATGCAGCTTGCCGTAGCCATGCTCGTGCAGAAATTCAGTTTCAGGAAGATTGATGACACCGACCCGGGCTTAGACCCGCTTATCACATTACGGCCGAAGAGGAAGGTAATGATGGAGGTGGAGGAGTCAGCCTGACAAAGTATTTCAGAACAGCTCCTTCTGAGCTTCCTTCACATCTTCGTTTTCCGTTATCGTTCTGTCTAACCATTTTTGCGGAATGGTCTTGGTGTTTTCAGCGCCAAGCTCTTTTAGCTTTTCTACTCTTCTCAACAAACTGCCTTGTCCGGTGAGTTTGGTCATGGCGTTGGAGTAAGCGTCTTGGGTGGATTTTATTTTTTTACCGATCTCTTCAAGGTCAGCCAGCAGTCCGGCAAACTTGTCGTACAGCGCGCCTGCCTGTTTCGCGATCTCACGCACATTTTGATTTTGGTATTCCTGCTTCCACATCGAGGCTATAGTGCGCAAGGTCGCCAGCAGGGTAGTGGGGCTGATGACCACGATGTTCTTATCAAGCGCTTCCTGGAAAAGTGTGTTATCAGTTTGCAATGCAATACCGAATGCAGGCTCGATAGGAATGAACATCAGCACGAAGTCAGGGCTGTGCTCGTAGATGTGCTGGTAATTCTTTTCCCCAAGCTGCTTGATGTGCCTGCGTATAGATTGAATATGATTGCGAAGGTGTGTCTGCCGCTCCTCCTCATTTTCCCCGGCAGTGAATTTTTCATAATCCACCAGCGAAACTTTGGAATCAATAATGATCCGCTTATCTTCCGGCAGCTTGATGATAACATCGGGTTGCACCCTGCGGCCTTCCTCCGTGAGGAATCTTTGCTGAATGATATATTCCCGTCCTTTCGTCAATCCTGATTTTTCAAGGATGCTCTCCAGGATCACTTCTCCCCACGCACCTTGCGCTTTCGTATCACCTTTCAGCGCTTTCGTCAGGTTCTTAGCTTCCTCGCTCATCTGCTGATTGAGTTCTTTCAAATTGTGCAACTGTTGTATCAATCGTGAGTTACGGTCAATCGCTTCCTTATTCGTATCCTCTACCTTTCTTTCAAAATCGGTCAGCTTTTCACGAAGAGGTTTTAATATCTCATCAATATTTTGCTTGTTCTGCTCGGTGAATTTTTTGCTCTTGTCTTCGAGCAGCTCGTTGGCTATGTTTTTGAATTCCGATTTAAACTGATCCTGGAGTTTTTCCACTTCCTGCTTTTGTTCCTGCAAGCGGGTCTGTAAATTCTGATAATCAGCAGAAAGGCGGGAGTTCTTGTTATCGGCCTCACGAAATAGCTGTCTTTCCTTTTCAAGCTGGATATTAATACCATCGAGTCCTTCGGAAAGCAACGTATTGCGCTCTTCAAGCTTGCTAATGGTGCCTTCAAATTTTGAACGCATGAAGAACCATGTGATCAATCCACCCAATATCAGCCCAATAAATAAAAAAACAATCTCCATGTTTGAATAAAAAATAAAGATAGGATTTTGGAATCCGAATTACGAGGCAGGCAATTTCACCTCGTCCACTTTCTCGTTCATGATCTCCGTTTGCTGCCGGATGGATTCCTGGTGGATGAGCTGGAATATTTTCAGGATGAGCTCATCGGATAACCCAAGTTCACGAGCCAGTTCGGTTCTGGTCTCCACAATGTTGTTCCATCGTTCGGGTTGAAGAACGGCAATGTTGTTTTCCTTTTTGAAGAAACCGATTTGCTCAATGACCGCCAATCGCTCCTTCAGCGCACGAATAAGCTCATCATCATGCTTGTCAACGATCTCGCGTAGTTCACGAAGCGTTGCCTTTAGTTTTCTGTCTGAAGTACTTTTTTCCCGGATAACGAGATTGCTGAGAATTTGACCGGCTGCATCGGGAGTCAGTTGTTGTTCACGGTCACTCATCGCACGGTCAGGGTTGGGATGCACTTCTATCATCAATCCGTCAAAGTTCAAATCCATGGCCTGTTGTGCAACCTGCGGTATAAGATCGCGCCTCCCGCAAATGTGGCTCGGATCACAAATGATGGGAAGCTCAGGGAAAAGCCGCTTCAGCTCGATGGGCAGTTCCCACATCGGCTTGTTGCGGTATTTGTTTTTCTCGAACGATGAGAACCCGCGGTGGATGGCAATGATCTTTTTGATGCCGGCATTGCTGATCCTTTCTATCGCTCCGATCCATAAGTTCAGGTCAGGCGTGATGGGGTTTTTGATCATCACCGGAACATCAACACCTCGTAATGCGTCAGCGATTTCCTGAACTGTAAACGGATTAACTGTTGACCGCGCGCCAATCCAGAGCACATCGATATCGTGTTTAAGGCAAAGCTCCACATGGCGGGCCTTTGCAACTTCAACGGTAGTTCTTAATCCGGTTTCGTTTTTTACTTTTTGAAGCCATTTCAAACCAACAGTGCCCACACCTTCAAAAGCTCCGGGGCGAGTGCGGGGTTTCCAGATGCCGGTGCGGAACAGTGCTATGTTCAGCTTTTTAAGCGCATGTGCGGTTTTCAGAACCTGATCTTCTGTTTCCGCGCTGCAGGGCCCGGATATCAGGATAGGCCTTGTCTCCGGGAAATCTGATTCTGAAAGGGTTGCGAACTTCAAATGATGCAGTTTATAGAGAAAACAAAATTAATAAACTTGTGTTCAGGCTAAGATGCATCTTATATAAGTTTGCAGCAAGCTTTAAAGAATGGCAGATACTAAAACGGACAAAGCTCAGCTTGGTGCGCATCTGATAGATAAATATCGCGAAACAATCGCGTTGCGATATGATTATGCCTTTTTATCCGAAAACTTTGAGTTGTCCGATAAATTGAATGAGGATGTGGTGGAAGCACTTAGAAACTATTTCCTGGACTGTTTGTATCCAACTGCTGTCGAGCGGCAAAAAGTGGATGATGCTTTTGAAAGTTTAAGGTCGTTTGTTCAAAAGCCGGCAAAGACATGGGCGCTTTTGGGAAATATGGCGAGTGCCATTTTTAAGTTTGGGATGCAGTTCCCGCAGGCGTTGAAGGCTGGAATAGTTTCACTGGAGTCTTATTTAGATGCGAAGCGGTTTGAAAATGATTTGCTGAAAGCAGCTATCGAGATGCGGCTGGAAGCTCCGATCTCAAATGAACAATTTGAAAAATGCATCGCAAAACTGCCGAGACGTGAATTAAATCTGTTCGTCAGCCACATCATCTCGCTTTTTCAATCCATGGCCAATACCAAGCTTTTGGGAAAAACCATTTCTATAATGCATGATGTGCTGAGCAAAGTGAAGAAAAATAAACGTCTATATTCCAAGGATGATGCGGATGGCATTGCGCTCGGGATTTCTATTTTGCAAAGCGGGTACGACCTTTTTAGCCATTATCCCGATAGTCTGAAGTCTGAAATTATCTCCGTCATCCGTGCAAACGAAAGGAGATATTTGGAAAGAATTTTCGCTGAAGAGTAATTATTTATTCGCCAACTGCCCGCAAGCTGCATCAATGTCTTTTCCCCGGCTAAGACGAACTTTCGCGATCACACCGTTACGTTCAAGATAATTGACAAAAGCCTCCCGTTTTCTTTGCGGGGATTTTTTGTATGGAACACCCTTCACCGGATTGTACTCAATAATGTTCACCATCGCTGGAACTTTGTCACACAATTCAACCAGTTCCTTCGCATCCTCCATACTGTCATTAAAGCCGTCAAACAGGATGTATTCAAAGGTGATCTTGTTGCCTGTCTTTTCGTGGAAATAATTTAATGCCTCAACCAAATCTTCGATTGGGTTGGAGTTATTGATAGGCATGATCTTGCTGCGCTTGATATTGTTTGCTGAATGAAGTGATAACGCAAGTTCAAACCGTGCTCCATCATCGCCCAGTTTTTTGATCATTTTAGCAATACCCGAAGTAGAAACCGTGATACGCTTTGCGGAAATATTCAGGCCATTTCCGGAAGTGATCT
>CAYOYI010000004.1:0-25598 GCA_964408105.1 uncultured Chitinophagaceae bacterium
AATTTTGGGTTCAAGAACCAATGAGCGGGCAAGCGCAACCAATTGTTTTTGTCCGCCAGAGAGTTCGTGAGGAAAGCGTTCAGCAAGAGCGCGAATGTTGAATGTCTCAAGCATATCCAAAACACTGGCATCAATGTCATTCACTTTTTTTTGCTTCAATCCCCAAGCGATATTCTTATAAACGGTGAAGTGCGGCCACAGGGCAAGGTCCTGAAAAATAAACCCAACCTGCCTTTCCAATGGCGGAATAAAAATTCCATCACCGGAAACAACCGTTTCGTTGATCAAAATCTTTCCCTTTGCCGGAACTTCCAATCCCGCTATCAGCCGGAGAATAGTGGTCTTCCCGCAACCCGTGCTCCCGAGCAGACAGGTGAGTTTGTTGCCGCTGATGGTAAGGCTTAAATCATCGAACAGTTTTTTCTTTTCATAGGAAAAAGAAATGTTTTCAAAATTTATGCTTGCGTCCATGCGAGATTTCTTGAAATGATCCTGTAAGCCGCAAACAGCAAACCTAAAGTGGAGAGCGTTACAACCAAAGCCACGAACACCATTCCGCTCATCAATCCTTCAGGCGTGCTGTGCATGGCAGTTGCAATTTTAATAGGCAACAATGAACTACCCGGAGGATATACTACGATTGTCGCCCCCACCTCTCCCAAGCAAAATACAAAGCTGATGATGAATGCCGCGAAAATGCCCTCACCCATTAACGGCAGCAGAATGTGTGTAACACGCTTTAGCGATGAAGTACCAGCGATCACTGCTGCTTCCTCAAGACTTGGAGGGATCTTGCCTATCGCATGACCGATAACTTTCAAAGCGATGAATGTGAACCTGCCCATGTAGGCGATCAAAATAATGAGAAATGAGGAGTAAACCGATTCAAGAACAGGACGGTTGTAAAATTTTATCAGCCCGATCCCGAAAATTGTTGCGGGGATTGCGAAAGTGAGCAGTGAAATAAAATCCGGCAGCTTGCGTGATTGTCGCTGAGAATAATACGCAAGCACGAATCCGAACAAACAAAGCAACACCGCACCGATCGTGGCATATACCAATGACTCCATTAACACCGGTCCGAGCAGGTCAATCGCCTGCTTCACATAATAACCTGTTTCACCACCTCCTTCCGTTTGCATAATGTCTTTGCGAACCTGCGTGAATTCCGGTGGTGCTTTGAAAGCGTGGTAGCTTAACACGGAAATTGGTAAGAATGTTGCCGACATCCAGAAGAGAAGCAGCACAACAGTTACAGGCAATCGAAAAACCTTGAGGCTTAATTTATCCGTAACGCTTCCTTTTGTTCCAATGCTGAGAAATGGGGCTTTCATAAAATAAGAATATTCAACAGCAAGCAAAGTGTAGCAAACCAGCACAAGCAAAAACGAAGAAGCAATAGCTCCCGCATGATTATAGAATGCGGAGAACTGTATGAAAATATCCGACATGAAAGTCGGCACAAGAAAAAAAGTAGCAACCGCAACTTCAGAGATGGATAAGATGAATACCAGGATGAAGGATGAAAAGACAGCATGCTTTATTAATGGCAGTTCTACAGAAAAAACAACTTTCCATCTGCCTGCTGTTAACAGACCAGCTTCTGTAATGCTACGGCTAATGTTTGCCAACGCGCTGGAAATGATGAGCATCGGAAGTGGAAAAAAACAAAGTGAATGAATGAAAATCAGAATCCAGTCTTTGCCCTGCAAATCACCTGCACCCGCAAGGCTGAAAAAATCTTTCCAGGCTACTGCAAAATAATAGGGTGAAATAAAAAGAGGAATAAGAAAAATAAGTTTTAGAAAACCGGATAACGGAACATCGGTTTTACTTATGACCCAACCGATCAATCCTCCAAAAAAAGTTGCAATAGCCGCGATCAATGCAGTTGTGGCACAACTATTCCAAAGCAGAAGCAATTTTTCCTTGCTGAAAACAGCATCGTAATGTTCGATCGTGAAACGGCCTTCTAATGAGAAACTGCTGGTAAAAGTCAATAGCAGTGGTGCGACTGCAATAAGCAGAAAGATAGCTACCGCAATAAAGTAAGGAAATCTCTTTACCAGTTTTCGATCCAGTTTTTAATGAATGGTTGTATCTCTTCCAATTTTTGAGCAGTAACGCCATAATCAATCTGCATCGGGTGTATGTCATCAATAGTCGGAACATATTCGGGCGTGTTTACTCCCGCTCTTAAAGGAATCTGTGCACATGAGTGCGCCAGTTTCGATTCGGTTTCCTTTTCGAGCAGATATTCCATTAGCTTCTTCCCGTTTTCCTGGTTGGGTGAGTTCACAATCAGGCTCACTGTATTGGGCATGATGAGCGAACCGATGCTGTCCTGATCGAGAAAGATCATATCAACGGGTTCTCCTGCAAGCATCGCAACGAACACATCATCAGTGTCGGTTAGTCCACATGGAATTTCTCCTTTGCTGACTTTTCTTTTCACATCGCCATTACTTGATAAAAGCGCAACATCGTTCTTTTTCAAACTATCCATAAAAGCCTGTGCCTGCTTATCGCCCAGCAATTCAAACAGCGCTGCCACATGAAATGTAGTCGTTCCAAAAAGCGGATTGGCAATCGCAACCTTTCCTCTGAATTCTTCTTTCGTTAAATCAAAAATAGATTGAGGTGCGGTTTCCTTGGTGAGCAGATTTGTGTTGTAAATCAAAACCCTTGACCGAACTGAAAATCCCACCCAATACCCGTCTTTATCTTTGAAAGCCGATGGAATGTCTTTTGCATTTTCAGGCGAATAAATCGCAAGGATGTCTCTGCTTTTTAGGACATCCGTTCTTACAGGATCACCACTCCAGAACACATCGCACTTTGGATTGTCTTTTTCAGCAATCAGGCGATTGAGAATACCCGTGGATTTGGTTTCTTCAGTATCAAAAACTTCCTTCACCTTTATTCCGGTCTGCTTTTCAAAATAACGCAGCACCGGTTCCGCATAAACCTGATCAACAGTGACATAGATGACCACTTCGTTTGCTGATGGCGCACATGAGTTAAGGCTCAAGCACACACAACATAAGGCTAGTAAACGAAAGAATTGTTTTTGAATCAGCATATTTTCAGCTATAAAAATGCGGATTTTATTTGGAAGGAAGAAACTGTTTGCCATTCCGGCTTTGTGCCGAACTCCCCTTGCAGAAAGTTCTTGATTGACTACTTTTACCGGTCTTGAAACAAAGCGACAAACATGTTCCGCTTTTCTGAGAAACAACTGATGATAAGGCTGCGCGATGCAAGCACGCGCGCAGAGGCATTTAATATTGTCATCAAACAATACAAGGAGCGCATCTACTGGTATGTCCGCAGGATGGTAGTTGATTTTGACGATGCAAAAGACATTACGCAAAATGTATTCCTCAAAGCATGGGAAGGAATGGAGCGTTTTCAGTTCCAGTCCGGAATATACACCTGGCTTTATCGCATTGCTACGAATGAGTCAATAAATCATCTTAATAAAAAATGCAGGCAAGCGAATGTTCCGCTTGATGATGCGGGTGAATTATTAGTGAAAGCAATTGATTCAGGACATTATATTTCCGGAGAAGAGATCTACTTGAAATTAGAAAAGGCAGTTGCGCAGTTGCCAGAGAAACAACGCGTAATTTTCATCCTGAGGTATTTTGAAGAAAAGGATTACAGTGAAATTGCTGAAATCACCGGCTCGGCAGAAGGCACTCTTCACGCGAGTTATCATATTGCGGTGAAAAAGATTGAAAAGTATCTGGAAGCCTGAATCCCATTTCTAATTTTTTCTTACTCATTCTGAAGTTTTGTATTTCTTTGTACCTGCCAGCTTCGTCCATTAAATGATAGTCATGATACGCAAAGTATTTTTTGTTCTGACCTCATTAGTAATTCCCGTAATTACTTATTCCCAATTCTGGCCGGGATACGAAACGGGGAGGTTCACCGGCACCAGCAGCGCCAACACGCGCCCGGGTAGCATGGCGCCCAACCCTTATAAAATAGATGCCACACTTGGAGCATTGCACATCTTTACCAATGCCGGTAACCCTTTTTCCAGCGAGGCAGTCGGAGTAATCTTCACGGGGGGATTTAAGAATTTAATTGATTACAGCAAACTCAGCTCTTCGAACACACTCGTCTTTAGCAATATGCAAGGGCCTTCGATATTGGCAACCATTAATCCCAAAGTTGCAATTGCTTTTACCTGGAACATCCGCTTCATGTGGGCTTCAAGATTATCAGCTCCAAAGCTTTCAAGTCTTTTTGATGATGAAACCTCTTCCTTAAATATTGACGGATCAGGTGAGGAGGCAAGATTATTCTTTAACGGCTGGAATGAATATTGCCTCGGTGCCGGAGGGCAGATATGGAAAAAGTCGTATCACAGCATGGGTGTTGGAGGCTTCGTGAAATTCGTCACCGGCATTGGCGATCTCAGAATGCACATTGAGAATGCATCGGTGCGAACGAGCGGCAATAATATACAAAGCCTAAGCTTTGATCTGGATGGGGCGGTAAGCGAGCAAATGCTTGGATTAGTCGATAATGGCAGCTTAAATCTTGTTGACCGCGTAGGTGTTGGATTCGATATTGGCGCAGCTTATCGCTTTGAAAATCCCAGGTCGTGCCCCGGAGCTTCCAATCACAGGATAAAGGCAGGATTCTCTCTTACAGACATCGGGTTTGCACGTTATACAACTGCGATGGATCATTCGGAGAATAATGTTTCGGCAGATGACGTGAGCGTGAGTGTCTTTCGCGAGTCATCTTTTGAAGCCACATTGGATACACTGAAAAGCGTTTTCAATCTCAATGCTCCCCGGACGGGTGATGAATATAAATTGATGCTGCCAATGTCATTACGGCTTTATCTTGAAGCCAATTTTGGAAAGCGTCTGTTGATCTATGGAGAGTTTCATTTCATGTTCACGCAGTTAACAGATCCGAATATGCCACTGGTTTTTCGATTCAACCTTACTCCAAGATTTGAAGATTACCAGTGGGGGGTTTACCTGCCGCTTACTTTTTCAAATTACATTCCCGCAAATGCCGGACTTGCGCTACGGTGGAAACCCTTCATCATCGGTTCAGGAAACCTGTTCACTTTCTGGGCTTACCAAGACAGGAAGCAAGCGCTTGATTTTTATATCGCGATAAAAATTCCTATAGTCCAGGATAATGAGCGGATTGATTACCGTGCATGGAAGCGGTAATCTGTGATTTAAAATTCTACAACAATACCAAGGGATGGAAGGATTGTCCCTGACTCGTTTTCAATGTATTTTGTCTTGTAACGCTGGAGTTCGACCGGGTCATCTGGATTAACAATCTGCCCGGTGCCATTTACATCCCTATCCAACACCAAAGTGCGCGGACCTTTGAAAATGAAGTTGTAAACGTTTTGCACATCGAGATATATCTCAAGATTCCATTTTTTAAAGAAGAATTTCTTATCCACCCTTATGTCCAATTGATGAGCTGATGCGGTGCGCTGGCTGTTTAACAGATTATAGTCTAACACACCCCTATTGCTTACGTTCCAAACGTTTACCAGGGATGAATACTCCTCATCGTAAGGCGTATATGGTGTTCCCCCGATTAAGCGCCAACGGGCTCCGATCTCCCAATTGCGCTTGAATTTTTTCCCAAAAGTGAGGCTGATTAAATATCTGCTATCCCATGACGAGGCAACGTAGTTATTCCGCTTATCCGTGAACTCACTTCTAACAAAGGTTACGGCCAGTATGCCGAAAAATCCTTTGTAAAGCTTCTGTTGAAAGAATAACTCCGCCCCGTAAGCCCTGCCATCCGATGCCGGAATTGCAGGAGCATCACCCACCACCCCGAAATCACCTCCCAGATTTGCCAGGGAAATGCTGTCCCTCGTAAGAAATGGATAATCGTGGTATAGTTTGTAAAACCCCTCTAAAGAAATTTGTGAATTTACTTTGGTATTAAACTCAAATCCTGTAACGAAGTGAGTACAGGAGATGTATTTTACTCCATTGCTCCTGTTTATTAATGCTCCGCCATTTTCCCTGAAACCCAAAGTAGTGTATGGGGGAAGCTGGTAATAGATTCCGGCATTCAAATTCCATTTTATGAATTCGTTGATAGAAAGCGATGAAGAAAGTCGCGGTGAAAATTGTGTGAAGGGATTGCTCGTTTCAGAAGAGTAATCCATCCCATCAGCCCGAAATCCCAGCGAAACCGTCCAGCGGTTGTTGAAAAAAGCGCGACTGGCTTGAGCAAAAAAACCGTACTTATTGAAGTTGATCTTTGAATTATAGTTGATCCCTATAATGCTATCTCCGGCAACTATCGTATTGTATGTCCTGTTCGTGTACGAGGCAAATTCATAATTCACTCCGTAATTAACTTTGAATCCCATTTTCCTGAACGTATGCTCAAACCGAACTTTATTCTCACTTTCCTCAGAGCTATAATCCAATCGCAAAGCTTTACTTCTGTCATTATCCTCATATTTGCCGGCAGAATTGCTCAGATGGCTACGGCTTGCTACCCATATTAGGGTGCCGTTATTTGTGAAATAACGATAGCGCAATCCGACTGTGTAGTTCCACTGAATTTGTTCAGGCAGAATTTCAAGAAGATATTTTTGGTCGTCAGTTTCATCGCGATCTTTATTGAGGTCGAGGTCATCATAAGCACCAATACCCAACACTGTAAGGTCACTCCTGTTTTTAAACCGGGTTATGTGTTTTAATGTAAAGTCATTGTATGAAGGCAAAAACGGAAGACCAAAAAGCTTGAAAAGGAATTCAAGGTATGAGCGCCTTGCGGAAAGCAAGATAGAAGAATTCCTAAATGTGGGCCCTTCTCCGCTGAGGGCTACCTCGCTCGAGCCGATAGTGAATCGGCCGGACCACCTGTCAGTGCGTCCTTCCGCAAAGTCAAATGCAAGCAATGAACTGATAGCATTCCCACGGTTAGCCGGAAAGGCCGAAGAATAAAAATTAACACTACGGATAAGGTCTACATTAAATATGCCTACTGGTCCGCCAGATGCTCCCTGAGTGCTGAAATGATTAATGACAGGCACCTCAATATCATCGACATAAAACCTGTTCTCATTGGGCGCCCCTCCTCTGATTATAATATCATTTCTGAAGGCAACTGTAGATGCAACCCCAGGCAACGATTGTATCACCCTGGAAATGTCACGATTGCCTCCCGGATAGCGTTGTATTTCATTTGTTCCAATGGACTTTACGGACACCGGGCTTTCCTCGCTGCGTTCAAAAGGGTTTGCGGTTATTTCAATTTCATCAAGCGCCCTGCTACCTTCACTCAACCCAATATTCAAATATGCGCTACGCACAGTTGAAACTTCGATTTCAGTTATGATTTTCGTCTCAAAACCCAAGTAAGAAATTTGAAGGTTGTAAAAACCTGGAGGCAAACCCGTGAGTTCGAAGTTTCCTGCTTCGTCTGTTACTGTGCCTGTGGTGGTGCCTTGAATGACGACATTGGCGAAGACTATGGCCTCATTGTTTAGCTCATTGTATATCTTTCCTCTAATGATGGCCGTTTGGGCTATCAGTGAAGATGAATAAAGCAAAAAGGAAAGCAAAGTGATTTTCACGGCTGTTTCGATTAGTTATTCCTTCGCTAGCGAGCTTGCAATAATTTTGAAAACATCTGGTGAAAAACCCAGTCCTATATGCGTGCTGTTCACTTCGTGATGCACCACCCGTGGATTATTGTAATCAATACAGGCCTGCCAGGCCACAATTCCATCTGACCTTGAGTATATTGCAGTTACCGGCACCTCAATAGGAATCGCCTCTCTTGCTTGAATTTCTTTTTCTAATTCATCCAAATCAACTCCCATTTTCTTAAACTGCCTTGCAGCAGCAGTATATTTTGGTCCGCCAATTACAGGGCTTCCGAATGAAATCACCTTGCTAACCATTCCCGGAATTTCCCGGGCAATCTCCCTTGCAATGTATCCACCAAGGCTCCAACCCACCAGAATGAGCGGACTATTAGTTCGTTTCGTCTCATTTTGTACCGCTTGCTTGAAATCTATCAGAATCCGCTCAACATCTCCGTTATTTTTGCCCAGACCCCATCCCACAGCTTTGTAGCCTACGGCATTCAAATACTTTCTCAAAATGAAGGTTGATGAATCGTCAGTTGCGAACCCCGGGACTACAATTATCATTTGTCCGTTACCTCTTGGCGCCTGTAGCAAATCAGCCATGTTGAACACCAACCTGAGGATTTGCAACAAACCCAAGGGCTCCCTGAATAGTTTAATGTTTGAGGGCGGTGCCAGTGCTTTCATTTTCATATCTCACAAACTAGTTGTTGTTTTCAATCGTTTCCTTGAGATTTTTAAGCGACATGAAGGGAATTTTTGCCGCTGCAAGGTTTGCCAGCCAAATAGGAAGGCTACCTCCGGGATTGGTGTGATTGAAATATTCGACATCATTGGTACCGCTGCCGTTTCGCCTGATGATCCATTCACTTCTTGCCTCCCATACCCTTACGTAATTTTGGCGCTCACTCAGATAATCTGGATCAACCTCGGTTGTGATAGTAATCTGATCTTCATTTGAGTTGATGCTATACCGCAGGATCACATCACGGGGCGCAACCGGCCATAATCCTTCGGAGGCGTAGTATATCACATATTCGCTGTCCGATACTTTCTCTAACACCCGGCTCGATTCTACCTTGAATAACCATTTTTTGTGATTTTCAAAGTTTAGAAAGTACTTGGTTACAGCCGCCAGATCATCACTTTTAATATTCACTATTGCTCGGGCCTGCCTTATATTTGAATCATCAGCCCCACGGGTGAAGACTATTATCTCATCCTGATTCTTTTGTAATTTCCAGTCTTCCTCGGCCCAAATTCCCACGGCAGATAAGGTAATTATAAGTGAAAGCAATGTAAAACTTCTGACGATATTCACCATTGCTTAACAATCCTGGGCAGCCTATTGTTTTGCACGACAATAAGGAATTGTCCTTAAGTAAGAACTATCCTTCATTGTGCTTTCATAGAGGCATGCAGCAATATCCGCCCATCTTATGGCGGCTAAAGACCGGGTAATGCGCTTCAGCGGTCAGAAGCGCGACATCCCGCACATCTCGGAGACCGAATACAGTATCACGAAAAAAGGCAAAGAAACAATTGCCATAATTAATACCATCAGTGAGTACAGACTTCAGCTTATGAAAATACTTGGGAAGGCCAAGTGAACTAAACAGGAAACTGTAGTGGTTAAATCGAACAGATTTTCCTTTATTTTAACCCCGTGAAGAAAGTCCTCATCCTGTTTGCCCATCCCCGCTATGAGCAGTCTCGCACGAATGCTATGCTTGTAAAAAGCATCCCGAGGAATGCAAACATTACTTTTCATGACCTCTATGAATTATACCCTGACTTCAATATTGATGTTGCGGCTGAAAAAGAGTTGCTTTTACAGCACGACATAGTAATCTGGCACCATCCTTTTTACTGGTATAATGCACCACCTTTGCTCAAGCAATGGATTGATATGGTACTGGAATTCGGTTGGGCTTACGGGCCGGGGGGGACTGCGCTAACGGGAAAAGTGATTTTCAATGTGATAACGTCCGGAGGGCCGCGGGAAGCTTACAGGCATGACTCGCGCAACCGCTTCACTGTGCGGGAATTTCTCGCTCCGCTGGAACAAACTGCGGTTTTATGCAACATGGTCTATCTGCCTCCATTTGCTGTACAAGGCACACACAAACTTTCATTGAAGCATCTGGAAAATCATGCGGCTGATTATCGAGAATTGTTAGAGCGGTTCACAAAAAATGACATCAGTACAGTTCAATTGAGCCGTTATGAATTTCTGAATGACTGGCTTGAAGAAATAAAAAAGGCAACAGTATGACCGGAGGATTTCTTTTCAACGCGGTGATCTATCTCACGGCCGCCATCGTATGCGTGCCAATTGCTAAGCGGCTGGGCATGGGCTCGGTGCTGGGCTACCTCATTGCCGGAATTTTGATCGGCCCGTTCGTGCTGGGTTTTGTCGGTGAGGAAGGTGAAGACATCATGCACTTTGCGGAGTTTGGAGTGGTGATCATGCTGTTTCTCATTGGGCTGGAACTGGAGCCGGAGAAATTCTGGAAGATGCGAAAGATGGTGCTGGGCATGGGTAGTCTGCAGATGGTTGCAACCGCAGGAATCATATTTATTGCGGCATTCGCTACTGGGTTTTCCTGGCAGGCGGCATTAGCAACTGGCTTTGCTTTGGCGATGTCATCTACCGCAATTGTGCTACAATCATTGAAAGAGAAAGGTCTGATGCAAACATCTTCGGGGCAGAGTTCCTTTTCGGTGCTGCTCTTTCAGGATGTAGCGGTGATCCCGATCCTCGCCATCCTGCCGTTGCTGGCCGTTGCGGCTCCGGTTGCAGCGGAACATGGCGAGCATCATTCATTCCTGGAAGATCTGCCCGGCTGGATGCAGACCGTTGCGGTGTTACTTTCTGTTGTGGTTATCATTCTTACCGGAAGATACCTGGTGGTTCCCGCATTGCGCCTTGTTGCAAAGATTCGGCTGCGCGAATTATTTGTTGCCGCTGCGCTGCTCATTGTGTTTGCGATCGCCTATTTGATGGAACTTGTTGGACTGAGCGCAGCACTCGGAACATTTCTTGGCGGAGTCGTGCTGGCAAACAGTGAATTCAAACACGAACTGGAAAGCGATCTTGAGCCTTTCAAAGGCTTGCTGCTCGGTTTGTTTTTCATTGCGGTGGGTGCGTCCATCAATTTCAATCTCATTGCAGAAAACCCAACGCAGGTGGTGGCGATTGTTGCAGCATTGATGCTGGTGAAAGCATTGGTGCTTTTCGGCATCGGGAAAATTTTCAAACTCGGCACTGACCAGAATATTTTGTTTGCCGTAGGGCTATCGCAAGTCGGTGAATTTGCGTTCGTCCTCTTCTCCTACATCAGCCAGTTGAAAATCCTCAATGAACAATGGATCGGCATCATGATGGCAGTAGTGGCGATCACGATGACGGTCACTCCCATATTGATGCTGGTTAACGAAAAACTGATCATGCCGCGACTCGGCACAAAGCAGTCTGAAGAAAAAGAAATGGACACGATAGAGGAGCACAACAAAGTGATATTAGTCGGATTCGCGCACTTCGGAAGCACGGTGGGAAGGTTTTTACGAGCTAATGGAGTGAACGCCACCATTCTCGACAACGATTCAGACCGTGTTGACCTGCTGCGCAAAATGGGGTTCAAAGTTTATTATGGTGATGCCACACGTTATGACCTGTTGGAATCAGCCGGAGCACACGAGGCTAAGCTGCTGGTAAGCGCAATTGATTCACCCGAGACAAATCTGGAGGTTGTTGAAACGGTGAAGAAACATTTCCCAAATCTTGAAGTAATGGTACGCGCACGCAATAGATATGACGCATATGAGCTAATGGATTTGGGAGTAAAAAACATTTACCGGGAATCCATTGATACTTCCGTGCGGCTGGGTGTAGATGTGTTGCGGAAGTTAGGGCATCGTGCTTACGGTGTCACGCGTGCTGCACAAAAGTTCATCAAAAATGATGAGGAAGCAATGTGGCGGCTGGCTGGAGAGCGGCATGACAAGAGCAAGTACATTTCACGAGTTCGTGAAGAAATTGAAATGCAGGAGCGCCTGCTGAATGACGACCGCAACTTCGACCCCAAGTCAACCGACCATTCGTGGGACAGCGAGCAGATAAGGGAGGCGATCAACAAAGGAAGTTGAGGGAAGAAAGCGCTTGCTTTTGAACCTTCACAATAACGAATATGTTAACTGAGGCATTATGACAAAATCTATTCTACATAAAGCAGATACGCGAGGCCATGCAAATCATGGATGGTTAGACAGCTATCATACTTTCAGCTTTGCACATTATTATAATCCGGAGCGGATGCACTTTGGCGTATTGCGTGTTTTGAATGATGATACCGTGGAAGCCGGGATGGGGTTTGGCACACACCCGCATGACAACATGGAGATCATTTCAATTCCGCTGGAAGGCGATCTGGAACACAAGGATAGCATGGGTAATGTTACCGTGATCCGTAATGGAGATGTGCAGGCAATGAGCGCAGGCACCGGCATCTATCACAGTGAGTACAATAAGAACAAAGACAAGCGGGTGAAATTCCTGCAGATATGGATCATCCCTAAAAAGAGAAACGTAGCTCCGCGCTATGATCAAATCACCCTGAAACCGGAAGACCGCATTAATAAGTTGCAGCAGATCGTGTCACCGAATCCTGATGATGAGGGTGTTTGGGTAAACCAGGATGTTTGGTTCCATCTTGGAAAATTTGATCAGGGTTTTACAGGTGATTATGAAATAAAGAAAACGGGAAATGGTGTTTATGCTTTTGTGCTGAACGGCACGCTAATCATCAACGGCCAACAGCTCAACACGCGTGATGGCCTTGGAATTTGGGACACCAATCGCATCACAATCAAAGCGGAAGCGGACTCTGAATTTTTGCTGATGGACGTACCAATGACCATTTAAAACTATTTCAATGATAAAAATTGCAACTATATCCGGCAGTGTCAGAAAGAACAACTACACCAGTTTTGCTCTTCAGTTAGTTCAGGATGAACTGAAGAAACAGGATGACGTAGAATTGATAACGATTGACCCTGCAGATTTCAGACTTAATCTGCCCGGAATGCCGGGTGAAAATGAAAGCAAGAGATTGCAGGAATTAGTTGGCAGCGCAGTTGGTGTCATCCTAAGCACACCGGAGTATCATGGTTCATACAGCAGTGTCATAAAATTGGTGATCGAAAATCTTGGTTTCCCTTCAAAACTGCAGGGCAAGCCTGTTTCATTGCTGGGTGTGGCAGCAGGAAGGATCGGTGCGGTGAAATCCATCGAACACTTGCGCGGAGTATGCGCTCACGTTGGGGCGATGGTGTTGCCGTTTACTGTTTCAGTTGCCAACGTACAAAAGATTTTTGATGAGAGTGGAAATTGCAGCGACCCTGCGACTGAAAAATTCATCCGGCAGCTCGCAACAAATCACGTTGACTATATCCGCAAGCATATTTGTCCAGGAATTTCATTTGAGGAGATGGTGCGGGGGTGAGCTAAAAGATAGCCCCGGTTTTCATTTGATTCAGTTTTCAGTTTGAAACTTATCGGTCCGCGCAAAAACATTGCGTAGGGGATGTTGTTATTTAATAGTTATCTTTTCGCAATGAACCCCAGGGTCTTGCTTACTGTGACAGGAATTGCGTGCTGTATGATTTCAGCAATTGCACAGCCTTTTGCCATCGGTCAGCAGACGCTCACACTCACTGACAACACGCGCAGCAACCGGCAAATTCCGGTGGAGATTTTTTATCCTGCAACAACAGCAGGTATAGGAACTCCAGTGGCCGGTTCAGCCGGCATACAATTTCCGGTCATAGCGTTCGGACATGGCTTCTCAATGACGTTCGATGCTTATAGCAATTTCTGGAATGAGCTGGTGCCACAAGGTTACATCCTGATTTTCCCGAAAACAGAAACGGGTCCCATTCCCTTTCCAAGCCATACTGAGTTCGCTCTGGATCTATCGTTTGCCGTCAGTTACATGCAGAGCCAGGGCATCAATTCACTTTCATTATTTAACGGAAAAATTTCCGGCAAGACCGCGCTGATGGGGCATTCGATGGGAGGAGGCTGCTCTTTTCTCGCTGGTGCCAACAGCGCCATCACTACGGTAATAGGATTCGCTCCCGCTGAAACGAATCCTTCTTCGATTACTGCCGCGTCAAATGTGAGCGCACCCACGCTCATCTTTTGGGGCAGCAAGGATAACGTGACGCCCGCTGCCGGCAATGCCGCTGGCATTTATAATGCGGTGGGCACTTCCTGCAAAGCATATATTACCGTGACGGATGCGAGCCATTGCGGATTTGCCGAGTCAAGCTTCCTGTGCGAGTTTGGCGAAAGCACTTCCTGTATCGGATGTTCTTTCATCCCGCGCGCACAGCAACACGCCACTACATTTCAATTATTAAAGCCGTGGCTTCGCTTTTATCTGAAAGGCGAATGTGGGCAATGGGATGTTTTTAATATGCTGGCAAACTCGGCAAGCGGAATCACCGCCCAACAAAACTGTAATTATCAACTGCCTGTTGCAGATGTAACGGCATCGGGCAGCACTTCATTTTGTGTTGGCGGCAGCGTGACCTTAATCGCATCCGGCAACTACTATTTCACGTGGTCAACGGGAGATAATTCGGCAAGTATCATGGCAACCCAATCCGGCAACTACGTGGTGACAGTGAATGACAGCTATGATTGCAAGGATACTTCAGCGGTAATAACGCTGGATGTTTATTCCAATCCGCATCCTTCTTTGCTGGCAACAAACCGATTGATTTTTTGTGAAAATGAGAGCACGACACTCTTTACCCAGCAAAGCTTCTCAAGCTATCTATGGAGCGATGGCGGCACTGATTCTATGCTCATACCAACCGTGAGCGGAGATTATTTTGTGCAGGTGATTGACAATAGCGGTTGTTCAGGTGTGTCAGATACGGTTTCTGTTCTTGTAAATACAGTTCCAGTCACTCCAGCTTTAAATTTTACCGGAGATACTTTGTTCGTCAGCACGGATAGCAGTTACAGCATCAACTGGTATCTGGACGACAGTTTGATAGCGGGTGCCAATACAGGATTTTTTGTTCCGGTTACAAATGGTGAATACCACGTAGTCGTGACTGACAGCAACGGATGCTCTGCGACTTCACCAAACATTATGGTGCTGTTGACGGGAGTTGAAGCAATAAGGGAGGAAATACTTTTATTCCCCAATCCTACAACAGGAAAAGTTTTTATGAGCGAAAAAGCAAAGCAGGTAATGGTTTACGATGCGTTCACAGAATTAAGGGGAGTTTATTCTGATCAGACAATTGACCTGCGTGATTTGCCACAAGGAGTTTATTTTCTGGAAATTCATGTCAGAGACGACAAAAAATATTTTCAATTTGTTCTGAAGTTTTAGCATACCTGATCGCATTACAATACCTCTACCACCTCATCAAATATATCCGGCCACAGTCCACGGCACCTCTGTTTTTTCCGCAGCTCACGATGATATTTTTCTCCGGGTAAATAACGGTGAACTGGCCGAGATGACCGGATGCCATGATTCTGGGGAATCCGGAGCTTAAGTGTTTGGAGGTAAATCAGTATTATCCTCATCTCGCTTTACCAGTAAAGAAGTGATGATTGCCGTTCCGAGGATACCTCCAATGGTGGCCAACGAAATATTAATTGGAATCTTGTAGATATCAGAGATACACATTTTCACGCCAACGAAAATGAGGATGATGGCCAACGCATACTTGAGGTAATGAAATTTATCAGCCATGCCCTTTAACGCAAAATAGAGTGAACGCAATCCGAGGATGGCGAAAACATTGGAAGTGTAAACTATAAACGTATCCTTGGAAATCGCCAGCACAGCAGGGATCGAGTCAACCGCAAAAATCACATCAGTAAGTTCCACTACCAGCAACACAATGAACAGCGGGGTAAAAATTCTCTTCCCATTCTCCCTGATCACGAATTTGTCGCCATGGAATTTATCTGCCACCGGAAACAATTTTTTGAACAACCTCACCACAGGGTTTTTGTCCGGTTCGAGCTTTTGCTCGCCTTGGACGCCCATTCTAATACCAGTGAATATCAGGAACGCACCAAACACATAGATGAGCCAGTGAAACTTGCTGATGAGCGCAACCCCGGCAAAGATGAAAATGATACGCATCACCAGCGCACCGAGAATACCCCAGAAAAGCACCTTGTGCTGGTAAGCTGGCGCTACGTTGAAGTAGCTAAAGATGATGACAAATACGAAGATGTTGTCAACGCTAAGCGAATATTCAATAAGGTAGGCCGTTATAAATTCAAGCCACTTTTCTTTGCCTTTGTATTCATACACCCCATAGCTGAATGTAAAAGCAAGCGTAATCCAAACCGTACTCCAGATCAGTGCCTCCCTCATCTTCACTTCATGGGACTTTCGGTGGAATACGCCAAGGTCCAGTGCGAGCATTACGAAAATGAATAGGGTGAAGCCACCCCAAAGTATCAGTTGGTTATCCATTATAATTGTGTCTTAAACCATGCGACCGCAAATTATAATTAAGGATTGAATTTCGCTGAACTGTCGTTCATTGAGGCAGATATGCACTTTTTGTTCTCACTCTGGCCCCGAGCTTATGCAACAGCATATAAACTCCAAAGTAGGTCCGGTTGATGTAAATAGCGTGCCGTGTTCCCCTAACAACTTTCGAGCTTCTTATTTCTTTCATCTCACCGATTCTTCTGCCCTCTCTGAAAACCTCATCTATGTATGCCTTATCGCCAAAGTCAAATTCCTCGCTGTGAACAGGTCTTCCCAAGAGCTTCCATCCTTTGTAAAATAATTCGGTATAAAAATCACGTTCACGCTGAGTGTCGGTGGGGAGAATAATATTGAGATCACTCATCAACTTTTGTACTCTCTCAGGTTGATCTAATAAATGCTTATCAAACAATGTAGCAAGCGAGCGGTAATTATCCTCTGGAATTCGTTTCATGCATCCGAAATCCAGGATGCCCAGCTTGCTATCCTCTATGAACAAAAAATTTCCGGGATGCGGATCGGCATGAAAGGCTTTCAAAACATGCGCCTGATAATCGTAAAAATCCCAAATGAGTTGTCCATAATGGTCGCGCTCCTTCTGTGATGGATTAGTGCGCAGATATTCATCTAAATGCAATCCTTCCAGCCAACTCATCGTCAGCACTTTTTTGCCTGACAACTTCGGGTAGTAACGAGGAAATACCAAGTCCGTCAAATGAGCACACCGCTCAGCCATTTCCTGAGATTGCTTCAATTCATTTTGGTAATCAGTTTCCTCCAATAGTTTCGATTCGATTTCCCTGTAAAACTCTTCCACATCTTCTGCCTTCACCTTCATCATGGTTAATGCAATCGGCTTTATCATCTTCAGGTCAGAAGTAACACTTTCAGCAACACCGGGGTATTGAATTTTCACCGCAAGTTTTTCTCCGTTCAATTCAGCCGAATGAACCTGCCCAATCGAAGCGGCATAAACCGCCTGACGACTAAAAGAATCAAACAATTCATCCGGTCTCTTACCAAATTCACCTTTAAACGTTTTGGAAATAAGCGGATATGATAAAGCTGGTGCTTTATGCTGGGCGCGCATCAGTTGATCAATATATTCTGTCGGTAACACACTCTGATCCATGCTCAGCATCTGAGCTACTTTTAACGCGCTTCCTTTTAACTCACCAAGTGAGTTGAACAACTCTTTTGCATTCCGTTCATTAAGCTCCGACTTGCTCGTTTTAACATTAAGAGCTTTCTTGGCGTAATGCTTCACATAGTTAGCGCCAATAGCGCCACCTGTTTTCAGGATGCGTGTTGCGCGTTCGACTTTGGAAGTCGGAATCTTTCTTTGTTCGTTCATCTTTTGCCCGTGAATAAAAATTTCCCGAAGTCAAAAATGGCATCGGCTTGCGTGCGGCCGGCTAATTCAAAAAACAAGTTCACGGCACGTTCTATCGCTTCATCAGTTTTTGCCTGCTCTTCGCTTTTGTCTTTTATCCAATAGTTCATTATGAATAAGAACTGCTGCCAGAGCGCTTTATTATAGTAATTCTGCAGAAGTGGTCTTTTTACAATTTCCTGATTGGTAGCTGCCAGTTGAATCAGGCCCTTTGTGTAATTCAAAAATTCTCCCTCCGCATCCGTTAAGAACCAATCAACTCCGGAATAAAGTTGGGGAAGAACAGGCGCAACCTTTAAATATTCTCGTGCGGGTTTTATGGTTTCCATCCACGTATAATAAAACGACAATAACCTCTCCCGTGCGCTATACTCATGGTATTCAGGACTGTTTTCCAACACTGAAATGGTGTCATAAAACCAGTTTTTCCAAAGATCTTTTTCCAATGCAGCCAAAGTGCTGAAGTGTGTCCTGAATGATTCTCGATCTACTTCCTGCCCTCTACAGAACTCGCTCACCGATTTTGGCCGCCTGCCTTTGTCTTTCACAAACTCAAGGAAGGCGGTTTGTAAGGAATTTTCTTCGCTGACTTTTTTACTCATTGTTTTGTATTCCTTCTTTCTGTTCGCTTAAAGAACACCATACAGGTTGAAAAGGTTTAGGATTAAAAATCCACTTAAAAGAAAAGGAAGGAGTGCAAAGATAGCTGTTGCTCAAACTACAACCAGATAAGAAAGATAGGCAACATAAAGTATGAGCAGCAAAACTCCTTCCCAGCGGTCTAACTGCCTTCCCTTTCCGCTGAAAATAAAAACGAATAAAAGAAAACTGGCGGTGAGATTTATCCCAAGGTCAAGCATCGAACCGGAAAGCACATCAACAGGACTTATTACTGCGGATATACCAAGGATGAAAAACACATTGAAGATATTCGATCCAACAACATTTCCAATTGCCATGTCAACATTCCTCTTCCTCACCGAAATAATAGAGGTGATCAGTTCGGGGAGTGATGTACCGATTGACACGATCGTTAGCCCGATAATCCGCTGAGAGATGCCCATCATTTCTGCAAGATTAGATGCCGCGTAAACAAATCCTTTCGCACCACCAATGAGCATTGCCAAGCCGATTGTGATGAATAGTATGGATTTGCCTATGGTATAGTTTTTCGTTTCAAACTCTTCATCATAAGTGCTCCTCTTTATCAACTGAACATTGTATCCAAGGAAGATCAGAAAAAACAGGATCAGAAGAAGTCCTTCCACCCTTGAAACTATTGACGCCTCAGTACGATCAATCATAATATCATTCGCAACCGCAAAAACCGCAACAGAGGAGAGCACGCACAGAGGAATCTCTATCCATGTTGTATTTGATTTTACGGTGAGGGGATAAACAATCGAACTGACTCCGAGTACACATAGGATGTTAAAAATATTGCTCCCAAGAACATTACCCAGCACCATACCGGAGTTGTGATCAATTGATGCGAAGACGTTGGTGGCAAACTCCGGTGCAGAGGTGCCAAACGCAACAATGGTTAATCCAATGACCATGTTAGGGACATTCAGTCTTTTGGCTAATGCGGAAGCACTGTCAACTAAGACGTTTCCTCCATAAAGCAAGAAGATAAGCCCTGCAATAAGATAAACGATGTCAAGCATGGAGCCGAAAATTATCGGATTTCAACACACCTCTGTTCTTGCTCATAGACAGGTTTCGCAATTTGCGAGGAAAATATAATCAGGAGTATCGGCTGCAGTATCATGACGATATGCCTTTACTACTTCTCCTTTGTAAAGCAGAAACACTCCCGGAAGTTGCGTGGGATCTCCTTCTGCCAATCCAGGGAAGTTTCTTCCAAAGAGAGCCGTGAATACACTTCTGATCAGAACTTTCAAGCCCAGCAGTTGCCTGAAGTTGCCGCGTTCGAGCGCAAACGACTCATAAAGTTTTTTTTCAGGATCACTTATCCTATGAAGGTCGGCCAATCCGTACCTGCCGGTAACAACTTTAGCCCTGTTTTCGCTGACCATGTGAACCAGCACGATCTTGGTGCCGAGCGCTTCAATGGTTCTTCTGTCGCGAGAAAGTGCATTCATGGCTTCCCGGCAAAAAGAACAACCAAAGTGCCGGAGGAAAACAAGCATGACGGGAGAAGATTCCGACAATAGCATGAGTGAAGCTCCCTTGTTGGTCAGTATCGGAAGCTTGTTTACATCGGCCCGTGAAGAGTAGAAGTAGTTAAGTTGTTCGCTGAACTTCCTGTTCTGCTCAAATGCCCCGAAAAGGACTACAGTAAATGGTGCGATCCAGATCAGGCTGTTTGAAAAAATCACCAGCAGCGCTCCGGTGGAAAGTTGTCCTTGGATAATCAAGTATCCCAGAACTATGGAAGCAAGTGATTTAAAAATCACCCCGATCATCACCACCGGCCAGTGACGAAATGGATTCATAGATGCCACCAGGTAGCCAATCCCAAAAACTACTACCATCACACCGACAATCTGCCAGATCATCGGTCTTGCAGATAACCCCATTGCACCGAGGTCAAACGGCTCAAAATGAAAAATGAACAACACCGCTCCCCACACTATGTTGTATATGCCGGCAATGAGCAGCAACGCCTTCATCCAGTTGCTATTTAGATACCATTTCATACAAGACTCACCTGCTTCTTTAAACAGATTTTAAAAAACTATGTTCAATATGCCTATAAAAATAATTATCGCTCAATTGAAAAAAAAGAGGCTGCCCTGAATAAAATCAGAACAGCCCCACCGTCATAAAACAGTTTTTTGATTACTCGACCATGATCGGACGGGTAATTTGAAGATTGTTATCACCGGCAACTCTAACAAAGTAAAGTCCACTGTCAAGCCCGGTTACATCGGCAAGCAATCGGTGATTCCCGGATTCTTTGGTTCCGGTCACAATCGTTTGCACTTCCTTACCCAATGTATTGTAAATGCTGATTTGCACCTCACTGGATTCAACCAATGAAAAATCAACCACTAACTTTTCACGGACTGGATTGGGATAGAAACTTACATCTGTGAAAATTGAATTTTGCTCTCCAATTCCTGTTGGGTTGTTGATAGGCAATGCAACAAGCGCTCCACCTGAAGGCAGGGCAGCGTACAAGCCGAAAGCAGGTCCGTTGCTGTTGCCTGACGGATTAAGAAACCCTGAAGCGAGAACAGTCAGAGCAGCATCCTGCAGGTTCAGCGTTGACAGCGGAGCAGCAAAGGAAGCGACTGTGGTCGCCCCTGATGCGTCCTGAATCGCTACAACGTAGTCAGCCGTGCTGAGTGAAAGGTAGCCCTGAAATTCGCCATAACTTATATCATCAACGATGGTTCCTGCACCCACTCCGGTTTCGGCAACGTCAACGGTTGGCGCATCAGTAGAACCATGATAAATGAGTACATCAGTTTCACTTTGTCCCTGGTTGGCTGCCTGCTCGCGCGCGCCCGAAAAAATATCAAGTCCGAATACCGGACTCGGAGTGTAGCCCGAGCCGCTGAGAATTCCGTTTGCAATCGCAATGTATTTTTCATCGGTCATGAGTGAGCCAATATCAATCGTTGCAACAGCTTCAGATGAACTCGCACTGTTTGAGGGTGCAAAGGCAATTGATAACGGAACATTCGAAGGCAGATCCAAAAACGCAGTGGCAGTGCGGAAGGCGACATCTTCAATTTTTGCAAGTTCATCGCCAATTGCATCAATAACATATACGTCAACCACTGAAGCAGCAGCATCCGCAGAGTTATGTATTGCCTGAACCCGTGCAGTTCCGATCTCGGACAGCGGAAAGGTAGTGCCGTTTGCAAGCGCAACCCAAATTCCGAAAGGAGTGCCATTTGCAGGATTCAAAAATCCTGAAGCAAAGGCAACGGCTGCTCCCCCGGCAGCGGTCGTGAGAGGCGCGTAATAGGATTTCACGGTTGTCGTACCCGAAGCATCCTTCACGTCAATAATATATTCAGCAGCAGGTACACTCACGTATCCGTTGGTTGACTCAAGATAAGCAAGGTCATCAGCAATGGTTGCAACGCCTCTTGCCACAACGTCAACCGTTGGCGCGTCAACGGACCCGTGATGAATCAGCAAGTCGGCATTGGATGAATTGGAGCCTGTTTCTCTCGCAGGACCAAGAGCAATGAGTGTAAATGAAGGATCAATGTTGTCCGGATTGATTCCTGATTTGCCAGTGGTATCGGCAAGACCATTTGCGATGACGATATATTTACCGCCATTCATCAGGGCGCTGCCAAAATCAATTTTTGCAATTGCCTGATTGTCCGCATTCGTACTTCCCGGACCATTTAATGAGATCACAGTCGGATAACCTGTTTGCACATCAAAGAATTCAGTGGCATCGCGGAATGAAAGGTCATTCAATGCTGTAGAACCTTGTAGACCATTTACATAAATGTCAACCGTAGCCGCGAGCGGATCAGGTGAGTTATGAATTACCTGTACGCGTGCAGTGCCGGTGGTCGGCAAGCCGAAAGTAGTTCCATCCGGCAATGCAACCCACAAGCCGAAAGCGGGTCCGTTATTATTTGCAGCAGGATTCAAAAATCCTGATGCGAACACTACAGCAGCTGCTCCGGCCACACCGCTCAAATCCGCGATAAAAGTCGCAACAGTAGTTGTTCCTGCTGCGTCTTTAACATCCAGCGCATACACCGCAGCAGGAATGCCTGCATAGCCAGAAGTGAAATCCGTGTATGAAAGGTCATTAATAAGATTTATCGGAGCACCTCCCCCGGTGCGCGCTACGACATCAACAGTAGGCGCGTCAGTAGAGCCATGGAATACCAACACATCTATATTTGATGAATTGGTTGATGATTCCTGCGCTCCGCTGAATGGGAAAAGACTGAAGCCGATGCTGACACCATCGGGATTTGTTGCAAAGCCGCTTCCAACCGTTCCGTTTGCTATCAGCACATAAGTTTCACCCATCATCAACGGGCCAACCGGGAAGGTAGCAATCGCATCGGCAACCGAACTGCTGCTACCCGGAGCAACGGCAATGCTCAAAGCGACTCCGGCCGGAACATCACCGAAAGGAGTAGCATCGCGGAAATTAAAATTGTCTTTGAATAATGCGCCATTGACATATACGTCAACGGTCGCTGCTGCAGGGTCGGCTGCATTATGAATTGCCTGCAGCCTGGCAGTTTGAGTGTAGCCGGTAATCCAAAGCATCACCGCTGCTGCAAGTGTGAAAATTTTTGCGTTCATTGGTTTGAGGTTTTAGTTTTTGTTTAATTAAAAATTCAAACAGTTAAACAAGGGTGGTTGAAAATTGTTTTCGCAGTCAATTATTTTTTCCTTCATTTACCTGCATAAAAATGAAAACAAAATCCGCCAGCCCGTGTTTATCTTGCAGTCTGAAGACTTGAACAAAAGGAATGGTCTGACAATCTTTTAAAAAGAAATGGGTAAGTATTCAATAAGCGATCTGGAGAAACTATCAGGTATCAAATCACACACGCTGAGGATGTGGGAAAAGCGCTATGATCTGCTCAAGACCAAGCGCACTGACACCAACATCAGGTTTTATGATGATGATGATCTGCGTTACATGCTGAATGTATCCCTACTGGTGAATAATGGAGTGAAAATATCCAAAGTAGCAGCTATGAGCCGCGAAGAAATCAACGCGAGGATAAGTGAATTAAAAGGACAGGCCACAGCCTTTGATTACGAGATCAGCACGCTGATCATTTCCATGACGGAGATGGACGAAGTGAAATTTGAGAAGATTGTTTCTTCTTCCATGCTGCGTCATGGCATTGAGAAAACGGTCATTAATATTTTATACCCTTTTCTCAACAAGATCGGAATTATGTGGCAGACGGGTTCTATCAACCCGGCACAGGAGCATTTTATTTCTAACCTCATTCGCCAAAAACTGCTTGTGGCGACCGATGGATTAGTAGTGCCTGATCTCAGATTGACAAAACGCTTCCTGCTGTTTCTGCCCGAAGACGAACTTCATGAGATCGGTTTGCTTTTCGCTAATTACCTGATCCGGGCGCGGGGAAACCATACGCTCTATCTTGGCCAAACTGTGCCCACAAGCGATATAATAGAAACCAACAAATTTTATAAAGCAGATTTCATCTTTACGATCATAACCAGCGCATTTCGGGAAAATGAACTGGTGAATTATTTAAAAGAAATAAGCTCACTCTTCCCTGAAACCCGAATCCTCGTTTCCGGATTGGCCATTGATGAATTAAACTCACCCGACCTGCCGTCTAATGTCACGGTTTTGAAAAATGTTGATGCCACCATTGCATTTTTGGACCAGAACCGGGCGGCAAACCACAATTAAGTCAGTTGCATCGTTTTTTTAATTAGCTGGTTTTCAGCCGTTTACTATTTTGTTTAAATTTTTTATAAAAAACATGAACAAAATTTGGTTTACTCAGGTTTTTGTTATACTTTTGTTAAACAAAACTTAAACAAAATGAAAACAACAGCTTTCGAAACCGAAGTAATCAACTCAAGACAAATGCTTTATGCAAAGGCATTAAACCTGTTCCGCGATCCTGAAAAAGCCCAGGACATTGTGCAGGACACCATGCTGAAGGCTTTTTCTTACCGGGACAAATTCACCGAGGGGACCAACCTGCGCGGATGGCTTTATACCATCTTGAAAAATACCTTCATCAACGACTATAACCGCCAGAGCAGACACCCGGTCTATTACCAGGACACTTATACCGATTCTTTCCAAAGCGCAGAGAACAGGGTTGACCGGAACGGAGGCGTGGCAGCCATTAAAATGGAAGAAATCCAAAAAGCATTAGGCCGCATTGAAGAAAAATTTTCCAAGCCCTTCATAATGCACTTTGAAGGTTACAAATACGAAGAGATCGCGGAAGAAATGCAATTGCCGCTTGGCACAGTGAAGACGCGAATTCATAAAGCACGGTTAATGCTACAAGAACAATTGCGGGATTTGAGATAAAGAAAAAATTTAAACGAGAGTTTTTACCGGGCGAGCCGGAAAAAGCTGCTGCAATTTCGCGCTGCGATATTTGAAAATATTCTCGACCTGCCTGCGAACAACTAAAGCGTTAATTATATCCCCGATAATTCCGAATGGAAGCGAGTAGTATAGAATATCCGTCATTTCCACCCCTCCTTCAGTTTCACGAAAATGATGTTCGTGATGCCAGAATTTGTACGGGCCATAAAGCTGTGTATCTACAAAATAATTGGGCTCATCAACCTGTGTGATCTCCGTCATCCATTTCATCGGAATGCCTAACAAAGGACTCACCTTGTATGTAATAACTTGTCCGGCATAAGTACCGCTTCGGATCGGTGAAGAAGTGATAATGAAATTCATCTCCGGTGGAGTGATCTTGTCAAGGTTAGCCGGATCCGAGAAAAACTGCCAGGCTTCCCTGACGGAAACGGGGAGCGTTACTTTAGTTTGCAAGTGCTGGTAAGCCATTAAAAAAGTTTATTCCAGAACCAAAAAGTATAAAGACCTGCCATTAATCCCTGTGCGGTGCCCCAGATTACATCCACTGCCGACACCCACAGCGGCCAGCCTTTAACAAATGAATAATTCGTGAAATCATAAGTGAAGTAAATCACAAACCCAGTGAAAGCACCGATGAGCGCGGATGCTAATAGATGACTATCCACTTGCAAAGCCAGGATTATGATCACCGATAAGCCTAGCGAAATGATCAGTTGCACCAGCAACCCAACGGGAAGCTTGAAAGTTATTTTCCCATCTTTCAGCTCAGCAAGGTAGCCCAAATGAGTGGTGTATATCTTACTGGCAACAACGCCAATCCACAGCAGATCGAGCGCTATGAATATAAATGCAGCCGCTGCAGCGACTTTCAAAAATTTTAGTGAAGCGATAAATTCCATTGTTTCAACTTTTTAATTAAAACAACGAGATTGGTTCTCTTGTTTTTGGATTATGGTTAACGAAGTTCTTGTTTTCTCTGCGGTTGCGATTTTCATTTACATGAATGCCCTGTTCATTATCGCA
>CAYOYI010000005.1:0-14199 GCA_964408105.1 uncultured Chitinophagaceae bacterium
GGATCATTGAAATTTCCCAATGCGCACTGCAAATGTTAATGTGATAAATGATACCGTTTCAGCTTCCTTCATCGCAATGGAGACAAATTTGTGTGATACGTTAAATATTGCTTTCACTAACAACAGCAGCTCAGGAAATTATTACTGGGATTTTGGAGATGGAAGTAACTCTTCAATGCAAAATCCAACGCACGCATATACTGCTTCGGGAGTTTATGACATTTCTTTAATCGTAACAGATTCTTCAACGTGCAACGTTAATGATACTTTCAGTTCGCAGATCACCTTTACAGCGCTTCAGGAACTGCAGGTAAACATTGGTGACTACTATGGTTGCGCTCCGCTTGCCATACAATTTCAAAACGGAGGAACCCCGGCACAAACTTATTACTGGGATTTCGGTGACGGTTCGAATTCTTCCCTCACTTCTCCGTCAAATATTTACACTCAACCCGGCCAATACTCCGTGATGTTGGTTGCGACCGATTCAAACACATGCAATGTAAAAGATACGGCCATTAATACCGTGAACGTACTTGCAAACCCGGTTGCAGATTTTGATTACCAGCCTGAATATCCCACTCCGGGAGAAAGTGTCAGCTTCACGAATTTGAGCTCGAATGCAACAACTTACTCGTGGAATTTCGGAGATGGTGGTAGTTCAACTGACGAAGATCCGGTTCATGCCTATTTGGATTCTGGAACATACATTATTTGTCTTGGTGCAATTTCTTCCGATGATTGCTTTGACAGCGTGTGCAAGGCGCTTGACCTGAGTTCAATTTTTGTCGTGGATGTTCCAAATGCATTTACTCCGAATGGAGATAATCAGAATGATGTGCTTTATGTGAGAGGGCAAGGCGTGAAAGAAATTGATTTCCGCATCTACAACCGATGGGGTGAGTTGGTATTTGAAAGCAGCGAAATGAATAAAGGCTGGGATGGTACTTACAAAGGCGAGCCACAGGAAATGGAAGCGTACGGATATTATTTACGCGCAGTGTTCAGGAATAATAAAGTGACGGAGAAGAAGGGAAATGTAACGTTGATGAGATAGCATGGATTTACGAATTACGATTTACGAATTACGATTGTCCCCCTTGCGTGCTTGCAGGGGGATGTTGCTTCCTATTGCCATATACTGTCTGCTTACCACTGCTAACGCGCAGGACATCCACTTCTCTCAATTCTACGCCTCTCCTCACACGCTGAACCCTGCACAAACCGGTTTCTTTGATGGAACTTATCGCTTCGGGGCAAATTACCGCAACCAATGGAGAAGTTTGCCCGTGCCATATAATACGGTTTCCGCATTTGCAGATTTTGGTCTGTTGAAGGGAAAAATAAAATCAGGTGATTGGCTCGGATTGGGGGCTTTGTTTGTTTATGACCGAGCCGGCTCTGGCGAACTGACTACTATGCAGTTATTATTATCAGCAGCCTTTCATAAATCGCTTGGAACAAAAAAAGCATTCCTGTCACTTGGAGTGCAGGGCGGAGTGGTGCAGCGTAAAATTGATTTCAGCAAATTCTTTTTCGACAACCAGTGGAATGATTTTCTTTTTGACATGGCTGCGGCAAGCGGTGAGGAATTGTCTTTTCAGGATGAAGCCACCTGGCAGCCGGATGTCAGCGCTGGATTGCAGTTGTCATTTGTTCCGTCAAAAAAAGCCAACGTTTATGTGGGAGGATCGGTACGCCACATCAACCGCCCGAAAGACACTTTCTATGACAGCGGCAACAAGTCAGGATTGCGAGGTATGGTGAATGCTGGTGCGCAGATCAAAGCCGGTACTCATTTCAGCATTGAGCCTGCCGCTGTATTTTCCATTCAGAAAAAAGCAATGGAGACCGTGTTCGGAACGCTTGCAGGATATTCACTTTCAAATGATGCAAAAGATAAGGGCACTTTCTATCTTGGAGTTCACGGGCGTATTCCTGATGCAATCATTTTTCCGGTCGGATACAAGATCAGCAATGTGCGGCTGCTGTTTAGTTATGACGTTAATCTTTCTTCATTGCAGGATGCTTCCAATTCAAGAGGAGCTTTTGAATTTTCTTTAGTGTATGCAGGTGGAAAACCTTCTTCTCACACAGGTGGAATGCCGTGTCCGAGACTGTAGCAGTGTATTATTCGAGCGTTGTCATCCTGAGCGGAGTCGAAGGATTTTGGTTGAGCCTACACTAATTTTCAGTTCATAGGACTCAGTGGCCCGCTGTTAAACTTCGGGCAGTACCTGTTCTTTTTCCGGTTAGCATCTTTTGTTGCAATCACCAACGTTGCAGAAAGTTCGAGTGCTCCGTAAGTGCTGAGATTTAATCCGCCCAGCGTGAAATCATAGCTCAACCCGATTTGATAGCGCGTGTCTTTTACTCCGAAACTTCCCGTATGTCCGACTACCACGATGAAGCTCTTTGTGTTTTTCAGGTCATTGTATTTCGGGTTGCGAAAATACACTCCGAGATAAAGCGGCTTTGTAAAGTATGATTGCGTGAAGCTGCTTTTGAAGCGATGCTTCTTCACCACATAAATATTGAATCCATACGTGTAGGCAAGGAAGTCATCCTGCTTTTCAAACAGAAACTTGGGATTGAGATAGACCTTGTTCTTCAAAGCTGGAAAACTGGTGTTGTACATCAGCGTGTACTTCATGGGCAGCTTCGACTCGATGCCGTTCAGCGAAACATCAGGCCTTATAAGGTGCGCAACAGCAAAGCTGAATTCGTGCGTCCACTTTTGCTCATCAGGCTTATTCTGGAAAATGTTGAAGCCGAAGGTCACACCGGCATCTATGTCCAAATAATTTTTCTTGCCATCGTTTTGCGGTGTGTAGGCTGAAGGGATATTTAAATAGCCAAGCTCAGCATCAACTTGATCGGAAAAAACCAATCTGTCCCAGTCTATCTTCAATTGGTTGTAATAAATTTTCGTACCGAAGCTCAGCGAGTAATCGGTTTGTGTCGGCATGCGCCATGCATAAACAAAACCTGCTGCCGTGTGTCGGAGCAATCCTTCGCCTTTGAAATTCTGAAAAGCAAATACTCCAAGCCCGCCAATCAGGGCATTGTTGAACTGCTTGTCTATGTACAAATTATACGCTGACAGTGATCCGGGAAAGCTGTTGCCCGGCACATTGAACCATAGGTTGCGATAATTAAGCCCTATCCGCAGGTCTGTAATGCTTCCGGCATACGCAGGATTGAAGTACAGCGGATTCATTTCGAATTGTGAGAAGTTGGGGTCCTGGGCACGGGAGTGGGAAGGAGCAAGGAGCAAGGTGAAAGATGCAAGAAGAAAGAAAAAAGAAACAAGCGGTTTGTTGTTTGTGGTTTGTCGTGTGTGGTTGCTGGCGCAAGTTTGCAGCCGGGTCATTGCGGGCAGGCGAACTTGTGCCCATGAATTACTGGCGAGTCTTTCGACTCCATGCGCAGGCATTAAGCCACGAATTAACAGAATCGTGCTTTGAATCTTCCCAACCAGAACTAATGATTTACTTTTCGCCATACTTATTTTTCTCATGTGGTCACAATTTGTGACAGCCTTGTTATTCTATCTGCACCAACCTCTTTCTGATCTTCGCACCATTCACATTCAGTTCAGCAAAGAACAATCCTTGTCCTGATTGTTCATTTGTAAATTGCCAGTTATGAATTCCCTGCCCATACCTAGATGAAGGTTTTTCAAAAACTACTTTGCCGAGCAGGTCGTAGATTCTCAATGAGACTTCTGAATTCGAGCTCAATGAAAACTGAATGGTAGTAGCTGCTGTAAATGGGTTGGGGTAGATTGCAAAAGAAATGGGTTCAGGTAGGAAGTAACCTATGTTATTTGTTACCTCAACCAAAATCGTAGTATCCCGTACATCGAATAACACCGGATCGCCACTGGCGTTGACTGCTTCATAATTGGTAATGCTGAGAGTTGTTAGTTGACTTGAAACAATGTTTGACTTAAGTGTGAGCTGTAAAGTGCCGATGACCCCACGACCCAAAGCATTCTGACGGTTAATTCGTGTTAATGCACCATCAGCTTTACCACTGCTTTCGAAAAGCTTGCTTAAGGCCAGGTTATCGTTGCCGACACTTCCCATCCAGCTATCGGTAAACATTAAGCTAACTGAGCCCGGTTCAACAAGAGCGTTATCATAGCTAAGATCGAAGGCAATGCCATAAAGTTGGCTCACCGGATTAGAAGCGTCACCTAATATGATATCAATCCGCACGGTATTACCTGGATGATAAATGCCTTTGTTTGGCATTAGGAAAAATGCCGGACCGGTCGAAGGGTTTGGAGAACCTTTGGCTTTTGAATGGGTAAGTCCATAGTTGAGGTGTATAGCCAGCGTATCATTATTATCAATAATTCCATCTCCATTGCAGTCCGCATGCTTTATATCTGAGCCATTGGATTGTGATCTATTCCAATCTGCAGAGCAATGCCCTATCCATAGATTACTGATACTGTCTCTTGAATGCCCACCAGAGCCATAGTACAATCCAATAGGCAGAAGGTCCAAGTTGTTTGCGATAAAATCATTGTTGGCATCACCAGGCCAGACGTCTGACTTTACGGATAACGTGGTTATGGCAATGCTGTCGCAACCGCCTGACGCGATCATTGTGTCAACATAAAAACCGCTGGAGAATCTCCACATCCCAGCCACGAAAAAAGAATCGCCCCTGCAAATCGAAGAGAACTTATAATTGATAATTGTATCGCTGACAGTCAGGATGACGTAGATAATCGAATCACATCCGCTTGATGCGATCAAAGTATCTTCTACATAGAATCCCGAATTTTTTTGCCAGACGCCTGCAACCCAAAAAGAGTCGCCTGTGCAAATTGAAACAAATTCGTTGTGTTCCGGTTGCAGCACGGTAAGAAGAGTTGTAACAATGGAATCGCAACCGTTTGAAGCTTGCAAGGAGTCAATGTAAGAACCCGAATCCTTACGAAAAGCACCGGCTATATAAATAGAATCCCCTTGGCAGATGGAAGTACTTAGATTGGTTCGTGACACCGGTAACACGGTCAGCAGTGTTAAAACGATTGAGTCATTACCGTGAATATCAGTTAGCGTGTCATAGTATGTCCCGCTGGTGCTCCGCCATTGGCATTGGGTAAAAATGGAGTCGTTGTCGCAAATGGTTACAGGCGAACCAACCTCGAAAGTTTCTCCTTCCACCGTAACAGCAAAGAAACTTCCAATCGCACAGCTATATCCGCAAGTTTCCTGGCATTGTAATGTCCTGTTTTTGAGAGTAAAAGGTAGTTGATACTCTGAGCATTGGGTGGGGACACAACTTAGAAAATCAGGAAAACTTAATGCACTCGTTCCGGGAACCTTATTTGGATCGGTGGTGCAAACTCCGACATAAGGAGGATTAGAAGGAGCACAGACAAGCAGGCCTGTCGTAAAACATGGACCGACCACTTGCATAGATATATCAGCAAAGGTGCAAAACGGAAATGGATTAGGAGGCGAAGGGACACAAAGAGAGTCCGATGTTTTATATTCAACATCAAGGATAACGTCCATCAACTCACATTCTGGAACCGTGACGTTTAAAACATAATCACAACTTGAAGGGAATCTGGTAAAAGCCATGTTCGCACCTGCTGAATTTATAGAACTTATAAAATTCCCAATGCTGTCTCTTGCTGAAACCAAAGGATCAATAAAAACCGGATAGCTTAGTGACGGGTTGTCTAAAAAGCTAACGGGTACTAAGACTTTCACCTTATAAGAATTAACGTTTTCTTCCAACTCGTAAAATCCCGCAATTCGCAGATTGTTACTATCAAAATATTTAGGTTGGTGCAGTTGGATAAACTGTTTCCCGTTTTTTTCGACAATCAAACTTCCTGACCAATAACCTTCCTGAACTAAATGGCCGTGGCCATTCTCCAGTTTAAAATCGTTGGGCAATAAAATTTCTTCTTCAAACACCAACCACTCGGCATTATGAGGAATCGGCAATGCCTGTTTAATAATGAAGTCAGTTTCGACACTGCCTATATCAAACACCTGCCTCATATCAATATCTGACCAGGCAGCTGAGGTATACACACCGCTTTCTCCAACAGTGGTGTTTGAAAAATTTAGCGGACTGAGATTTTGTTTGCTTCCTTGCTTGTCCAAAAAGTAAAGAGTCCAACTATTGTTGAATCCAAACGTCAATTCTGGGGTGACGAGGTAAGTCTTGTGTTGCTGAGCATCATACCGTGTTGGAACGGGCTGACTGGACGCATTGAAGACCTGAGGATTATTAGTGTCTGGTTTTAGCCGTGGGTCAATGGTTCTTATTAATCCGGCATGATCAACATAGTGCAGCGGAAAGAAAGATTGTTGAGCATAAAAGTGATTGCTGTTTGAGGGATCAATAAAATACCGAGAATTCAATGTCCTCTTTTGCAAAAGCTCTACACAGTTGTTGCAGCCTGCCTTGTAGGGTAGAATACCAAACTCCGGGTGAAGTTGAAATTCTTTTGGGGTGTTGTTACGTAGTTCGGCTGTTATGTTCTTTTCATAAGCGTGGAACTTTGTGAAGTTGTATTGTCTGGGTTCCATTCCTTCACCGGCATATGCAATCTGCCACCATCCTGAACCGAAGATGGTACAGATCAGTTGGATTTTTTTTATAGCCATTGTTTATTTCTTCAAAGCTATCTCAACAACGTCACACTCCCAATCTTCCTCGTCTTCCCATCATCATACTTCTTTCCTCCCCACACCGAGCTATTCATAAACACCGCATCAATCTGCCACACATCCAGCGGTAACAATAATTCCGCGCTCAAGTGCTCTCCGGCTGTTCACCCGTGCCATTTTCTTTCAGCAGATTATTCATCTGCTCTTTCAGCTCAGGCAAATTATATTTAACGGCAGACCATACCTCCTTTACATCAACTCCAAAGTAATCATGCGCTAAAAAATTTCTAAAACCGGAAATCCCTTTCCAATCAATGTGGGAATTTTTACTTTTCAATTTATCGGAAATTCGCTTGCAGGCTTCTGCAATTACCATGAAGTTCATAAGCGTTGCATCATAGGTCTCCTGCCGTTCATACAACTCATCAGCATTTGAAATGCCTTTCACGTACCCTTCAATTTTGTCAATTGCATGGAGACAATCCCTGATATTGGCTTCATCCTTATCAAGCATAGACAGCAGCCTTCAGAATTTTCTCCTTGTAATATGGCTTGAGGTATCGCGGATTAGCCAAGTCGACCTCCCTTCCTAACTCTTTTTTCAGAAAGTCACGCAGTTGCCGCTTGATATTGAATATGTTGAACTCGCCCGGTTCAAATTCAACCAGCAGGTCAATATCGCTCTTCTCCGTTGCCGCCTCATTTGCAAACGAGCCAAACAGCCCTATCCGCGTTACATGAAATTCCCTTTGCAACAATGGCTTTTTTACTTTCAGAAATGAGAGTATTTCTTGTTTCGTCATTCTCTTAGTCGTTTCAGGTTTTCTAAATTTATCGCAATTTGATTTTAAAATCTATCTCAACAATGTTACACTCCCAATCTTCCTCGTTTTCCCATCATCATATTTCTTTCCTCCCCACACTGATTCATTCATAAAGACCGCATCAATCTGCCACACATACACATCCTGCTGTAACAACAATCCGGTGTTCATGTGTCTGCCGTTCCATCCTTCTGCTGGTTCACCGTTTACAGTCAGCTTGTCTGATTCCCAAACTAATTCTCCCCAGGTGTTGAATATCTGCAAGTGGTAAGATTCCATACATTGCCCTGCCGGTTTAAACTCGCGCACTTTCGCATCGCCAAACTCAGGACTGAAAGCATTTGGCACGTATAAGCCCTTATCCAGAAAATCAATTGTCACCGGCTTGCTGGCGCTGTCAATACACCCGAATTCATTTTCACTGATCAGCACTACGTCATAGCTTCCCTGTTCAGAGTAAATGTGTGAAGGAGAATCAACTTCAGTCGCTACTGTGTTATCGCCAAAGTGCCAGCTGTTTTTTATTGAGCCGGTTGAATTTCCAATGAAGATAACTTCAGCGCCTGAGCATCCCGATGAAGGCTGGTCGAATTCAAAATCACTGACCGGCATAGGATTCACTTCGACAAATGCCGAATCTTGACCAAAACTGCACGAGTCGGCAGAATACACGTACTGGTAAATTGCGTAACGACCTGTATCGGCAAATGTGAATTTGATTTCTATGGAAGAATTGGAAACCGAAGAAACGCCATTGCCCAGATCATAATAAATGTGAGTTCCTCCGGTAGCACTGCTGGTCAATGTGAATTCTCCACCGAGACAAACGTTATCGGGACTGAGGGCAAAATCTGCCTTCACCGTGTTGGGTAAAACATTAACAGGAATTTCTCCGGGAATGGAACTGCAATTCGATCCGGAGGCTGAATATCTAACCGTGAAGATGGTGTCGCTGTTAGAATTGCTGAAGAACGTGTGATAGAAATAATAATCGGATGTCGGCACAACGTCAGTTGTTCCATCACCATAGTCAATATGCAGCGAGTCGAAAACCGTGTTATTCGTGTTAGTGAATTCCACTTCTGTCTTGCCGCAACCGGGAATGAATGATGCTGTCACTACCGCAGGCGGAGTGTTCAGCACTTTCACCGTGTCAACATATTTTCCAAAATTCTGGCAGGTATGGCTGAAGACATAAAACTCAACCACGTAAGAAGTGTCAGCTCCATTTGCACCGGCATGATAAGTGATGTGGTCGGGAGGGATTGGATTGAATGTCGTGTCGCCATTTCCGAAAATCCACATGTAACGCAATCCGGTCCAGTCAGGCGGCAGTATCGGGTAGAACGAAACATCTAATGGCGCACAACCTTCTTTCGGATTGAAAGTAAAGAACGCATTTGGCGGGTATGGCACCAGTACATTACTTGATGAACTATCGATACATCCAAACTGTGTTTCAGCAACTAATTTAATTTGGTAAGGTCCTTCTTCGGTGTAGGTATGACTTGGGTTTATTCCCGTTCCTGTTGTTCCGTCACCGAAATCCCAGAAATAATTCAACGCGTCAACATTGGTGAGGTAGATCTGTAAGGCGCTGTCGGGACACACCATACTGTCATGCGTGAAAGCCACCGATGGCAATGGATGAACAGCTACCACGAATGAAGTATCGCTATTGCACCCGACAGAATTCGTGACTTCAAAATTTACAGTGTGATTTCCAACCGGAGAAAAAATAAATGAAGGATTTTGAATTGCGCTCACGCTTCCATTCCCGAAATCCCATTGCCACGAATTGACAGTTCCCGCATTCGCCACACTTTGGTCAACAAAAAATGTTGTGTCATTGATACAGGTTGTGTTGAAAGTGAAAGCCGGAGTTGGCAATGGATTCACTGTGATAGTCACGCTATCACGTGTTGCACAAGTTCCACCGCCATACTCATAATACAAGGTGCCGCTTCCAACACCAGCCAATGAAGGATCAAACATCCCGGTTGATGAATTCGTGATCCCAGCTCCCGACCATACGCCTCCGTTCGCGGGAGAGAATCCGATGAGCGTTGCCGGATTATCATCAATGCAAAATGATTTATCTGGTCCGGCAACTGCTACCACCGGAGCAATCACATTCACGATAGCGTTGTCGGAATTCGAGCAGCTGTTACCATCGGTGAAACTGTAAGTCACCGAATAGCTTCCCGTGTCCGCTGCATTTCCGCTGGGTGTGAATAAGCCCGTTGAAGAAATAAAATTTCCCGACCACGTTCCCGCAACAGGCGTTCCGCTGAGCTGGGTTGAAAATTGATTTTGATTGCAGACCGTCATGTCCGGTCCCGCATCCACAACAGGCAACGGATGAACCGTCACCGTGCTGACAATCGTGTCGGAACATCCGGTAGCCGAGGATGTGCCGACAATCATATATGCGATAGTTGACGAGGGAAATGCCAGCGCAACCGAGCCACCGATAACGCTGAGTTCACTCATCGGACTCCACACGTAAGTGTCAGCGCCAAACACGGTGAGTACCGCAGTATCCCTGAAACAAATCTCAGGCGAATTGACCGACAGCACCGGCTGCGCGTTCACTGTTGCGCTCGTGGTGTCATTAGTCTGGCAGGTTCCGTTGCCATACGAATAAGTCAGCACATGCTGCCCGACCCCTGCCGTGATTGGATAAAAAATATTCGCACTCACTCCGTTGCCGCTCCACGTTCCGCCTGCTGGAGTTGCGCCAACGGTGCTGAGGTCAACAGCCGATCCTGTGATGCAAATCGCAACGTCCGGTCCGGCATCGGCAAGCGTTGGGTTGACGACAGTCGCTTGTGTGGTGTCATGATTGGTGCAGTTGTTTGCATCAGTGAAAGAATATGTGAGCGGCCAAACTCCAACTCCCGCAACTGACGGATTAAAAATTCCAGCCGGAGTGATTCCAGTTCCGCTCCATGTGCCGTTGGCAGGATTTCCTATGAAGGTGACTGGAGTATTTGTGTTGCAGAATTGCTGGTCAGGTCCAGCATCCACTACAGGAAGAGGATTCACTGTGACAATCGCTGTGTTGGAATTCACGCAAGAATTTGAATCAACGCCCTGAACGGTGTAAGCAGTAGTGATAACAGGTGATGCTGTTACACTTGCTCCAACCGAATCACTCAAACTTGCTGACGGATTCCAGCTATAGGTATTTGCTCCGCTTGCCGTCAGAACAACAGAGCCGCTTTCGCAAATTGTAGGTGAGTTCACCGTGATCGTTGGAAGCGGATTCACGGTGACGATTGCTGTATCCATTGATAAACATGTTCCGGTTCCTATGGAATAAATAATTAAGTTTTGTCCAATCGCTGCATTCGCAGCAGTGAAGAAATTATTTACAACACCGACTCCTGTCCAGGTTCCTCCTAATGGAGTCGGATTGTTCTGCACATTCAAATCAACGGGGCCTGCATCAACGCATAATGGAAAATCATTCCCCGCATCAGCGAGGGTCGGTACAATTACCGTCATCACAACCGAATCATTATTCATGCAAGTATTTCCGTCAGTGAAAGAGTAAATCAGTTGATGTGTTCCCACTCCCGCAGTTGAAGGATTAAAACTTCCGGTTAGAGAGACACCTGTACCTATCCAATTTCCATTGGCAGGAGTTGCAATCAACTGTACAGGAATATTTTGGCCGCAAAAAGTTTGATCCGGCCCTGCATCAACAACCGGTAACGGATTCACGGTAACAACAGAGGTATTCGCATTGACACAAGAATTTCCATCAACGCCTCTCACGGTGTAAGTCGTAGTAGTAATTGGCCGTGCAGTAACATTCGCTCCAACAGAATCACTTAAAGTAGCTGTTGGATTCCAACCATAAGTATTCGCGCCACTTGCAGTTAAAACGACTGAATCGTTTTCGCAGATAGTCGGAGAGTTCACAGAAATAATTGGTAACGGATTCACCGTAACAACTGCCGTATCCATTGACAGACATGTTCCTATTCCTATGGAATAAACAATCAGGTTTGGTCCGTTCGCAGCATTTGCAGCAGTGAAGAAATTATTTGCGACTCCAACTCCTGTCCAGGTTCCCCCCAACGGAGTTGGATTGTTTTGCAAATTCAAATCAACAGGACTTGCATCAACACACAACGGAAAATCATTTCCAGCATCAGCGAGCGTTGGAACAATCACCGTCATCACGACCGAATCATTATTCGAGCAGGTGTTGCCATCCGTGAATGTGTAAGTGAGCGGACGTGTTCCGACTCCTGCGGTTGAGGGGTTGAAACTTCCTGTTGGAGAAACTCCTGTTCCTGTCCAATTTCCATTAGCAGGAGTTGCAATTAACTGCACAGGAATATTCTGATCACAGAATGTTTGATCAGGTCCGGCATCAACAATTGGCAGCGGATTCACTGTAACAACTGCCGAAGTTAAATTCACGCAAGAATTTACATCCGTTCCACGAACAGTATAGGTAGTTGTGATGATCGGGAAGGCAGTAACATTTGAGCCGACAGAATCATTTAGTGAATTGGTTGGTGTCCATGAATAATTAACTGCACCGCTTGCAGTGAGAGCAACCGAATCATTTTCGCAAATCGTGGACGAGTTGACTGAAATGGTTGGAAGCGGGTTGACAGTTATCACAGCCGTATCCATTGACAAACACGTTCCGGTTCCGATGGAATAAACAATCAAGTTTTGTCCAATCGCAGCATTCCAAGCTGTGAAGAAATTATTTAAAACTCCATTTCCTGTCCACGTTCCGCCTGCGGGGGTCGGATTGTTTTGCAAATTCAAATCAACCGGACTTGCATCAACGCACAACGGAAAATCATTCCCTGCGTTTGCAATTGTTGGAACGATCACTGTCATCACAACTGAATCATTATTTGTACAAGTGTTTCCGTCAGTGAATGTATAGGTCAGCTGATGTGCTCCTACTCCGGCAGTTGATGGATTAAAACTTCCGGTTAGTGAAACGCCTGTTCCGCTCCAGTTGCCATTTACAGGAGTTCCGTTTAATTGCACGGGAATGTTTTGATCGCAAAAAGTTTGATCGGGTCCTGCATTTACAATTGGAAGCGGATGAACCGTTACCGTTGATGAAGCACTGTTCACACAAGAATTTCCATCGGTTCCTGTTACCTGGTAAGTCGTAGTTATAGTTGGATTTGCAACAACGCTCGAACCGTTTGAAGAACTTAATCCGGTAACTGGCGACCAACTGTATGTGTTAGCTCCGCTGGCATTCAGAGTCACCGAATCTCCGGTGCAAATCATAGGAGAGTTCACAGTTACAACCGGAAGCAGATTCACCGTTATTGCAATGGTGTCACGTGTCAAACATGTTCCCGTTCCGATGGAATAGACAATTATATTTGATCCAATCGAAGCATTCGCAGCAGTGAAAAAATTATTAGCGACACCATTACCCGTCCAGGTTCCTCCGGCAGGTATGGGATTGTTCTGTAAATTCAAATCAACCGGACTCGCGTCAACGCAAAGCGGGAAATCATTTCCTGCGTTTGCAATTGTCGGAACGATCACCGTCATCACCACCGAATCATTATTCGTGCAGGTATTTCCATCAGTGAAAGTGTATGTGAGTTGATGTGTTCCAACTCCGGCAGTCGAAGGATTAAAGCTTCCGGTTGGAGAAACGCCTGCTCCATTCCAGTTGCCATTTGCAGGAGTTCCGGTTAATTGTACCGGAATATTCTGATCACAGAAAGTTTGATTAGGCCCGGCCTCCACAACTGGCAACGGATTCACAGTCACCGTTGAGGTTGCAGTGTTCACGCAACTGTTGCCGTCAGTTCCGGTGACGGTATATGTCGTTGTGCCGGCTGGTGAAGCATTGACAGAAGCTCCTGTTGTCGCACTCAATCCACTTGCCGGTGACCAACTGTAATTTGCAGCTCCGTTTGCATTCAGCATGACGAAATTGCCGAAGCATATTGTTGGAGAGTTCACAGTAATAACGGGAATAGGATTCACAGTGATAACAATGACATCCGTTGCGAGGCACGTTCCTGTGCCGATACTGTAAGTGATGGTGTTGGTTCCGATTGCGCCATTTGCAGGATTGAAATTATTTCCCGAGACCCCCGTTCCGCTCCATGTTCCGCCCGGAGGCGCTGGATTGTTTTGTGTATTCAGATTCACCGCTGCTGCGTCACGGCACAATGCGAAATCATTTCCGGCAACCGGAACCGTCAACGTGATCACTGTAATATTCGTTACGTCACTGTTGGAGCACCCATTTCCGTTAGTGAAACCGTAAGTAATTTGATGTGTTCCGACACCTGCAGTTGATGGATTGAAACTTCCGGTTTGAGAAACTCCGGTTCCACTCCAGGTTCCGTTTGCGGGATTTCCATTCAATTGCACTGGCGTGTTCTGATCGCAAAAAGTTTGATCCGGCCCTGCGTCAACCGCGGGTAATGGATTCACGGTTACGGTAGAAGTTGTCATATTCACACATCCATCTCCATCGGTGCCGGTGATGGTATAGGTTGTTGTAGCAGATGGATTCGCGGTAACCGAAGTTCCGGTTGTTGTACTCAGCCCGGCAGCGGGAGACCAGTTGTAAGTGCTGGCACCATTTGCGGTGAGTGTCACCGAATTTCCTGCACAAATTGTTGGCGAGTTGACTGTGACGTTTGGCAATGGATTTACCGTGATGATTATCGCATCACTGGCCTGGCAAGTTCCTGAACCGA
>CAYOYI010000005.1:14209-17541 GCA_964408105.1 uncultured Chitinophagaceae bacterium
GAACCGATAGTATAGGTAATAGTATTTGCTCCATTCAATGCTAATGCCGGAGTGAAAGTATTTCCAATCACGCCTAATCCACTCCATGTACCGCCCGAAGGAGTTGGATTGTTTTGGTTGTTCAAATTAATTACTCCTGCATCTCGGCAAACCGAAAAATCATTTCCGGCAGTGGGAATGGTTGGTGCGATAACTGTGATTGTCAGCACATCGCTGTTTGAGCAGCCTGCTGCGTTAGTGAAATTGTAAGTCAGTTGGTGTGTTCCGATTCCGGCAGTTGATGGATTAAAACTTCCTCCGGTAGTAACGCCTGTTCCACTCCATGAACCGCCAGCGGGTGTTCCTGAAAGTTGTACCGGAATATTCTGATCACATAATTGCTGGTCAGGTCCGGCATTAACAGTTGGCAGCGGACTGATTGTTACAGTTGCGGTTGTTGTGTTGCTGCAACCGTTGCCGTCAGTACCAGTAATAGAATATGTTGTGCTTGATGTTGGATTTGCGGTGACCGAAGCTCCGGTCGTTGCACTTAAACCTGTTCCGGGTGACCAGGTGTAATTTGATGCACCGGTCGCGTTGAGCACAAGCGAGCTGCCAGCGCAAATTGTTCCCGAATTAACGGTGACCGTTGGTTTTGGATTTACACTTATCGTTATCTGTGCCGTGTTGGAGCAACCTACAGCGACTGTGCCGGTTACTGTATAAGTGGTTGTCACATTCGGATTTGCGGTGACCGATGTACCGGTGGTTCCACTCAAGCCTGTTGCCGGTGACCAGGTGTAAGTGTTTGCACCATTTGCTGAAAGTGTTGTTGATTGTCCCGCGCAAATCGTTGGACTGTTTGCACTTACTGTCACGATTGGAAGCGGGTTCACCGTAACAGTAACATTTGCAGAATTTGAACAACCATTTACATTCGTGCCTGATACCGTGTATGTCGTGGTGGTGGTTGGATTCGCTGTTACAATTGCTCCGGAAGTAGAACTTAATCCGGTACCAGGAGTCCACGAATAACTTGTAGCACCGGATGCGGTGAGTGTTGTGCTTGTTCCGGTACAAATTGTTGGAGAAGATGGAGTAACAGTTATCGTTGGTAATGGATTTACAGTCACAGTTGACGTAGCCGTATTCGTACAGCCATTACCATCAGTTCCTGTTACTGTATAGGTAGTTGTGTTTGTGGGATTTGCTGTAACCGTTGCCCCGCTTGTTGAACTTAATCCAACTCCGGGCATCCACGAATAAGTTGACGCACCACCTGCATTTAAAACAATTGAGCCTCCAATACAGAATGAACCGCTATTCACGGTGACAGTTGGTCGAGGATTCACTGTGACTGTTACTTGTGCGGTATTCTGACAACCTTGCGCACTCGTGCCGATGACGGTGTAAGTTCTTGTAATATTCGGACTTGCAGTAACTGTAGTTCCGGTTGTTCCGCTCAATCCCGCGGGTGGTGACCAAGTATATGTTGCCGCACCGGTTGCAGTCAATGAAACCGATCCTCCCTGGCAAATTGGAGAAGGTGGAGTGACAGAAATATTTGGCAATGGATTTACGGTAACTGTAGTTGTCGCGGATCCTGTGCATCCGTTTGCATTTGTGCCTATAACCGTGTAGCTGGTTGTTACCGTAGGACTTGCTGTTACAATTGCTCCGGTTGTTCCGCTCAATCCCGTTCCTGGCGACCATGTGTAGCTCACTCCACCGGTAGCCGTCAAAACCACCGACTGTCCGGAACAGATTGATGCAGGTGGAGTAACTGAAATATTCGGCAATTGATGTATTGTAACAATAGCTATTGCAGAATTCGAACAACCATTAGCATTCGTTCCGGTGACGGTGTATGTGGTAGTTGTTGTTGGATTAGCTGTAACGGTAGCTCCGGTTGTTGCACCCAGTCCACCTGCAGGCGACCAGGTGTAACTCACTCCACCACTTGCAGTAAGCTGAACGCTTCCTCCCAAACAAGTTGCAGGCGGACTGTTAACGGTGATGTTTGGTAATGGGTTCACAATCACATTTATCGAGGCGGTGCTTGTACATCCGAGCGCGTCCGTTACGACAAGTGTGTAAGTGCCACCTTGCAAAACGGTTGCGTTGTTGATAGTGATGTTTTGATTATTGGAAGTAAACCCTAAAGGCCCGGTCCAGGCGTAAGTAACTCCGCTGATTGGATTCACGTTTATTGAAATTGTTTGACCGACACACACGGGAGAGTTGGAAGAGATTACCGGAGTAGGAGGAGGTGGCGCAATGGTGAATGAAGTTGTGCTGGTTGAGGTACCGCAAGCATTTGTTGCAGAGAGTGTGATGGTGTAAGACCCGCTGCTGTTGTAGGTAACCGGACCAGGGTTATCCAAAGTGGAAGATGAGGGATTACCTCCGGGAAAACTCCAGTTCACCGTGTAAGAGCTGTAGCAACTGTTCACGAGAACGGCCGGATTGACCGTATTTCCCGCACAAGCATTTGGAATAGAAGCAAGCGTTATTTCAGGTTTTTTATCAACTGTGATGGTTTGTGATTCGGAATTTGTTCCGCAATTATTCTGAACAGTGAGTTGAATGGTATAAACTCCTGAATTGTTGAACACGAAAGTGGGTGATTGGGAATTTGCATTTCCGGATTGAAAATTCCAGCCGCTTGTTCCTGGAGCACATGCGGATCCATTAAAAATTACAGACCATGTATAATTTGTATTCCCGCATGAGGCAACTGTGTTTGACGTGTTTGTTGCCGGAAGCGTCAAAGGAGCACACCCGGAAGCAACGGGAATAGAAAAAGCAGCATCAGGATTTTCCGCAACGCAAACAGGCTTTATAGTGGTGTCACTTCCGCACGGATTTGAGACGATCAACTGCATGTTGTACAATCCGGCTTGTGAGAAGTTGATGCTGATTGGGTCGGGCGTTGACATAGAGCCGGCAACTAATGTCCATCCGGTTACAGGGGTAAGTGTCCATCCGCCTTGAAGTGCAGTGATGCAGACTCCGGCTCCCGTGATGTAGGTTCCTTCGGCAATACTTGTGAAATTCACAGTACTTCCAATACAGATGTCAGGTGGTGGTGTGAAAGTATAGTCGGCTTCAGGAGGTCCGCCAAGCCGGATAGGTTCAACTAAGGCTGCCGTAGTACCGCAAGGGTTTTCAGCAACAATTCTCACATGGAATGCATTTTGAAATCCACCGAGACTGGTTGAGCCGCAAGAAGTGCTCGTGAAATTATGTGTGTAAAAGGCAGGTGGCGGATGCTGATAAACTACCGGAGCGCTGCCGTCATTCACCGTGATGGTGTAAGTTGTTCCGGGCGGATTGTTGGAAAAATTTGTGAT
>CAYOYI010000005.1:17551-20534 GCA_964408105.1 uncultured Chitinophagaceae bacterium
AAAGTGATCTGCTTATCTGCGCAGATGCCCGTTGTGCCTCCGGGATTCGCAAGGCCGATCTCGGGATTTCCTCCGCTGAAAACCGGGTAAGTTGTTGAAGCAATACAGCCATTTGAGCCGGTAACGGTGAGCACGATGTTAAAATATCCCTGGCCGGAATAGGTGTGCGAGGTGCCGTTGGGTAATGTCGTTCCGGAATATAGTGTGGTGCCGTCACCCCAGTTGATAGTGTAGTTTGTATTGTCTGCAATGGTTGAAGAAGAATTGTTTATCGTCAGCACCGCACCGCCTCCGATATCGCAGAATGTCCACGGCTCGAAGATATCCTGATCTTCGATTGAGGCATCTGGCTTTCTGCGAACAGTTACGTTTTGTGAAACTGTTGCCGTACAGCCGTTGGCATCTGTCACCGTGAGGATTACACTGTAGGATTGATTTCCGGTGCCAACAGGATTGAAAGTGAATGATGGATTTGTCTGTGATGAATTCCCCTGTCCGCCAAAATTCCAGGAGTAAGAATAGGGAGATTGCCCTCCACTCACTGACGAGCTGAAATTGACAGACGTTCCTGCGCAGGAGTTGTTATTAAAAGTGAAGTTCGGATTAGGTCGAGGATTAACAGTGATCAAAACCAAATCCGTGGCAGTGCAGGTTCCATCGGTAACAGTAACTGAATAAGAGGTTGTTGTACCGGGACTAACATTATTGGAAGAACCGCTTCCGCTTGGACTCCATGTGTATGTGAGAGGACCGGTGAATCCAGAAGTAAGGGCAGTTAGTGTAATGGAATTTCCCTGGCAGATGGTCCGGTCAGCGCCAACCGAAACACTGCATTGTCCGAACGCATTTTCACCAACCGATAAACAAATAACCGCTATCGCAAAAGTTACTTTGATAAAGGGGATTAAAGAATTTAAATACGACATTAATTGCTTCGGAAAAATTGATTACGGTCCCCCTCCCACAAGATAAAGGGAATTACCTGTTTTACAAAGGGTTTATTGGGAAGATTTTGCCAAAAAAAGAGGCCCCGCTTGATAGTTCAGCAGGCAATTCCTATTTTGTTAAAAAGCGCGTTCTATGAGAACTTACCTGCCGCTCTGTTTTGCCTTATTGGGATCAGGTCTTTTAAATGCACAATCCACTTTGTATTTCGAGGCGTTTGACAATGGCATCATGACCTTCGACCTGAATACAACAGACATGGGAGCGGTAGGCGCGGGAGGTTACAACAAGTTCATCATAAATAACAGTTATACCGGTGGTAGCGGCACATTGAATTGCCTGGGATTCCCTTTCGGGTTTACGGTACCCTCAACAGCTCCGCAGCTGGCCGGAATAAGCGGAAGCCCGGCCAGCAATTATTTACATACCCTGAGCAGCGCAGCTGAGTCAAGCTTTATTTACTCCTGCTGCTTTCTTGCTGCTGACGGATTTTGTTTTAACAATGAAAATATTTTTTCCGGAATGAACACTGACATCAGTACGATTGGATATACCTCAGTTTCGTTTTCATTTTGGTGGCTGGGTGTTGGCGGTATTAACAATTACGGAGAGGTTTACTACAGCACTGACGGAGGGAACAACTGGTCGCAACTTACAACACCCATTTCCCAATACAAAAACCAGTCGGTGTGGACGCAGACCACTATTACGCACCCGGCCTTTATCAATCAGGCGACCCTGCGTTTCGGGTTTCGATTTGTAAATCAGGTTACCGGTTCGGCAGCCGATCCGGGATTTGGGGTTGATGATGTTAGAATTTCAGGCACCGTTACTTCAGCTCCTACACTTCAAACAGACAGCATAAGCGGAAATCCATTCTGCCCGGGAGAAAGCGCTTTGGTTTACTATACCGCAAGCGGATCCTACAATGCCGGTAACATTTTCTCAGCGGAGCTTTCTGATTCGACTGGAAATTTTTCAAACCCGACCATCGTTGGCTCCTTCACCAGCACAACGAGCGGAACTATCGCGGTTGTGATTCCGCCTGCTGCGGCACTGGGAAATGGATACCGGGTACGAGTAGTTTCATCAAGTCCGGTTGTTATTTCCAATGACAACGGAACCGACCTTACAGTATCGACAGTTCCTTCGGTATCACTGGGCGCCTTTGCTCCTGTATGCGAACTTGATGATCCATTTCTGATGTATGGAGGGTCACCGCCCGGAGGAGATTATCTCGGGACAGGCATTACCGGCAATTTTTTTGATCCACAAACGGCAGGAACGGGTACGTTCAATATCATTTACACTTTTGCAGATTTCACCGGATGCAGTGACTCTGCAACAAATAAGATAACCGTGAATCCTGTTCCTGACGCGAGCTTTTCGGGACTTGCTTTACAATACTGCAATACGGATGCACCGGTGAATCTCGTTGGAGCGCCTTCCGGTGGGACTTTTCTTGGAAACGGAATTTCGGCAAACGTGTTCGATCCATCAGCGGCTGGCTCAGGCAGCATTGAGATACAGTACATTTTTATCAATCAGTATGCTTGTTCGGATACAGCGGTTCAGACAACGCTGGTTGAAGTTTGTTCGGGCATGCAGGAACAAAAAGACGAATTACCGGTGGTGTATTTTGACAGGAGAAGCAGTGAAATTGTGATTGAGTTGGCTTACAGCCAAAGTGAGAATTTCAAAATAAGCATCTCGGATTTAATGGGTCGGATTATTTCCGAGATGAACGTTTCTAAATCAAATCACGCCAGGATTTCAACAGATTATTTGGGATCAGGGGTTTACATTGCAAGTGTAAAATTGACAGCTTCCTCGAGTACCAAAAGAATATTTATTGACCGGTAGTTCCCTTAACCGTGCGGCCATATTGTATGATGTGCCGCTGTGTTGTTTGCATATCGGTTTTTTTTCTTGTTATTGCCAGAACACCCTACTTATTCAGGTTTCGTCAGGTTAACAGGTTAAATCGCCCTGTTAAAAGTGACTTTACACTCGTATAAAATCATTTTTCAGCAGTATA
>CAYOYI010000005.1:20634-24127 GCA_964408105.1 uncultured Chitinophagaceae bacterium
AAACGGCTGCTGACGGGTGTAAAATCATTTTTCAGCAGTATAAAACGGCTGCTGACGGGTGTAAAATCATTTTTCAGCAGTATAAAACGGCTGCTGATGGATATAAAAAAACTAACCCTTCCTGAAAAAACTTGACACTTTTTGAGTAAGTGAGGCCATGTTATGACTTCTTGTTCCTGGTCTTCGATTTGTTCACAAACTTTCCCTTCTTGATCTCTTCCTCGTCATCCCGTTCCTTGAATTTTTTGTCGTCAACGTGCTTGTTGAGAAATTCGTTGATCTTCTCAATGTCCATAGTGCTTTTTATTTCACCAAACTCATTAATGGACATCTCAAAGCCTTTCAGTTCTTCGTGCAACTGGGGTTTTCCGGTTTTTGATTTTCGTTTAGGCATAATTTGATTTGCGATTTTAGATTGACGAATTACGATTTAGTTCTCTCTTAAGTTAGGTGTTTGGGAGCACCTTATCAAATTGAGCGATGCCGATTTTCATTCTTTCTATAGTTTCCTCTATGCCGAGCAAGGCGGCTATATCAAACACGGCAGGACCCTGTGTCACTCCTGAGAGCATCACCCGGAATACCGGCAGCACATCACCCATACCCAGCCCATTGGTTTCAACAAAACTGTGAATAAAACTATCAACACTTTGACTTGAAAAGTCATGAAGTGAGGAAAGCTCCTTGATCAGTTTTTCAAAAATGGCTGCGCTCTCCGGCTTCCACCTTTTTTTCAGCGTTTTCTCGTCATATCTTTCCGGGCGTTTGAAAAAGTATTCGCCCAGAGTAAAGAAATCTTCTGTGAATGTTACTCTGTCAAGAAGCAGCAGGCAAAATTTCTCAATGAACGAATCATCCTTATTGATTCCGTTTGATTCAAGGATTGGCTTGACCAAATCAACCAATTCCGGTCCTGTTTTTTTCCTGAAGAATTGCTGGTTGAACCATTTTGCTTTTTCAAAATCAAACTTTGCTCCTGACTTTACAATGCGCTCAATGGAAAATGCTTCTACCAGTTCTTCGCTTGTAAAAATCTCCTGCTCTGTACCCGGATTCCACCCCAGCATTGCAAGCATGTTTACAAAGGCATCGGGCAAAAATCCCCGCTCACGAAATCCTTTGGATTGCTCTCCCGTTTTAGGATCCTGCCAATCGAGCGGAAATACCGGAAAGCCCAAACGGTCACCATCACGCTTGCTGAGTTTACCATTCCCATCCGGTTTTAAGATCAGCGGCAGGTGTGCAAACTGCGGCATCACGTTTTCCCACCCGAAAAACCTATAAAGCATTACATGCAACGGAGTAGAGGGCAGCCACTCTTCGCCCCGGATGACATGGGTGATCTTCATTAAATAATCATCCACTACGTTTGCCAGGTGATAGGTCGGCATTCCATCCGATTTGAATAATACTTTATCGTCTAACAGCGCTGCGTCAAAAGAAACATCTCCGCGGATCAGATCAGTGAATTTTACTTCCCCTTCTCCGGGCATCTTCACCCTAATCACGTAAGGTTGTCCTGATTTTATTCTGGCATCAACATCGGTCTCGCTCAAAGTCAGCGAGTTTGACATTTGCATTCGGGTTCGATGGTCATATTGAGGAGATGGATTATCCGCAGATTTCAGCCGTTGCCGCATATTCTCCAATTCCTCAGGAGAGTCAAATGCAAAATAGGCATGCCCTGAGTTGACCAATTGGTCTGCATATTGACGGTAAATATCCTTGCGCTCGGATTGCCGGTAAGGGGCAAATGGGCCTCCCTTGCCGGGGCCCTCATCATAATCCAACCCGCACCACTTCAGGGACTCAATAATATAGTCCTCAGCCCCGGGAACGTAGCGGTTTTGGTCAGTATCCTCGATTCTGAGGATGAAAATACCTCCTTTCTTCCTGGCAAACAGGTAGTTATATAAAGACGTCCTCACCCCTCCGATATGGAGCGGCCCGGTGGGACTTGGAGCGAACCGAACGCGAATTGTATCCATTTTGTGGATAAAGTTCACCTTTTTCTTATTTTTATCGAAGGAATGTATATGACAAAAGTGCCTGGCTTCTTCTGGCGCCTGTTTCCGGGGCTGGTCTGGCGCATTCCTAATAATGAAGGAAAGATATTCCTCACCTTCGATGACGGGCCTAATCCCGGCACAACTGAATTTATCCTGGAAACGTTAGATCAGTTTAATGCAAAAGCCACATTTTTCTGTGCGGGAAAAAATGTTGAAGCAAATCCCAAGCTGTATAAGTCCATTCTTGATAAGGGACATGGAGTTGGAAATCATACCTACAATCACCTGAGCGGGTGGGAGGTGGAAGACGAAATTTATTATGACGACATCAATCATTGCTCAAGAATTGTACAGAGTAATCTCTTCCGCCCGCCTTATGGCAAAATATCATTGTCGCAGATTGGATTTCTGAAGCCGAACTTCCGCATCGTCATGTGGGATGTGATGGCGGGGGATTTTGATGAAAATCTCAGCGGGGAGTTGTGTGTCTTAAATGTAATTCGTCACGCCCGTGAAGGATCAATTATCGTTTTTCATGACAGCATTAAGGCAGAGCCTCGCCTGAAACATGCCTTGCCGAGAGTGATAGAGTATTTTGCGGTGGGTGGTTATCGCTTTGAGCCGATTCCGGCATGAATCACTTGCCGGCCAGTTTTGCCCAATTATCACGTAGTGTAACTGTTCGGTTAAACACGGGTTTTTCGGGGGTTGAATGTTTAGTATCAACGCAGAAGTATCCAACTCTTTCAAACTGAAATTTTTCTCCCGGCTTTGCGGCTGAAAGACCTGGCTCCAGCTTTCCGGTTACAATTTTCAAGGAATCCGCATTGAAATAGTCTGTGAATTTGGTTCCATCCTTTTTTCCCGAGGGATCAGGTTCGCTGAACAAGCGGTCGTACAAGCGCACCTCTGCATCAATTGCATGTTTGGCGCTTACCCAGTGAATAGTACTTTTCACTTTTCGTCCATCTGGAGAGTTACCTCCTTTTGATGCAGGGTCGTAAGTGCACTTCAGCTCAACGATATTTCCTTTCTCGTCTTTGACAACGCTTTCGCATTTCAGGAAATAGGCATAACGAAGGCGTACTTCAGTTCCGGGCGAAAGGCGAAAAAATTTCTTAGGCGGATTTTCCATAAAGTCATCCCGCTCGATGTACAACTCCCTTGAGAACGGAACCTGTCTTGTTCCTGCATTTGGATCTTCAGGATTATTTATCGCCTCAAGAAATTCCTCTTTTCCTTCAGGATAGTTCTCGATGACAACTTTTATCGGGTCGAGCACGGCCATCATGCGTGCGGCTTTTTTATTCAAATCCTCGCGTACGCTGAATTCCAGCAGCGAAACATCAATCATGTTGTCCCGCTTTGCAACTCCAACCCTGTCGGCAAAAGCACGGATAGATTCAGGGGTATAACCTCTCCTGCGAAAAGCTGAAATAGTCGGCATGCGCGGATCATCCCATCCGTCAACCACCCCGGTTTGC